>NZ_JBRFJE010000017.1:0-44795 GCF_052932165.1 Finegoldia sp. P3-F-LR
TAAATAGGAAGACTAGCTTCAAGGAGGGAGACTACGACCTCTATCTATACAATTATTATCCCATAAGAAAGTGGGATTGAGAATAAAATGTAGTAGTTATTACTACAACTATATTATACGAGGAGGTAGCATGAAAGGTTCAGAATGTAGATTAATAGAGTATATGGAAGGTTCCAAAAAACGTTTCATAATTCCGATTTACCAGCGTAACTATGACTGGAAGATAGAGAACTGCAAACAGCTTTTTGACGACCTTGTTAAAGTGATAAAAAACAAAAGAAAAAGTCATTTCTTTGGGAGTTTGGTTTCTGTTTATGAACCATCTGGAAGAAATACGGAGTTTCTTGTAATCGATGGCCAGCAAAGGCTAACAACGGTGTCATTATTGCTCTTAGCTATGTATAATCTTATTAAGTCTGGGATAGTAATTCCGAGAGACGGTTTCTTAGACAAGCAGATTTATGAGGATTTTTTGGTTGATAAATATCAGCCAGAGGAAACTCGTATTAAGCTAAAACCTGTAAAAAACGATCAAAAGGCTTTTGGTAAGCTGTTTTATGATGTTAATGAATACATTATGGAGTCAAATCTTACCACTAACTACAATTATTTCTATGAAAGAATCCAAAAGCAGGAAATAACGATTGATGAATTGTTTGATGCAATATGCAGATTGGAGATTATTAACATAACGTTGAACAATGAGGATAACCCTCAGTTAATATTTGAAAGCTTGAACTCAACTGGTCTTGACTTGAGCGAGGGTGATAAAATCAGGAACTTTATATTGATGGGCCTACCTTCAAAAGAACAAGATGAGTACTATGATAAATATTGGAACAGAATTGAAGAATGTACTAAATATGATGTTAGCTCCTTTGTAAGGGATTATTTGAGCATCAAGCAGCTGGCAATACCATCACAGAGAAAGATTTATATCAGCTTTAAAGAGTACGTTGAGCAAAAATCGATCGAAACAGAAGAGCTTTTGAAAGATTTACTGGCATATGCTAAACGATATGAAAGTTTGCTATGTGGTAGCACAAAGAATAAGGCTTTAGATGCATGTATATACAGGCTAAACAGATTGGAGACAACAGTTACAAGACCATTCTTCCTTGAAGTATTAAGGCTTTATGATGAAAATAAACTGGATATGTCAGAGCTTTCCGAAACATTTTTGATTACAGAAAATTATGTATTCAGAAGAACAATATGTGATCTACCGGCAAATGCATTGAGTAAAATATTTTATACGCTTCATAGAGAAATCACGAGATATGAAGGTAATGATCAGGAATATGTTGAGAAATTTAAGTATGCACTTTTATCAAAGAAGGAAAGAGCGCGCTTTCCTAACGACGATGAATTTTCTGAAAAATTTACAGAGAGACCTGTTTACCAAATGAATAGCAAGAATAAGGTTTATATTATGGAACGTCTGGAAAATTATTCTACTGCAGAAGATAAAGATGTATATGGCCATTGTGATGATGGGACTTATTCCATCGAGCATATTATGCCGCAACATCTGACTCCAGCGTGGGTAAGGGCGCTTGGTGATGACTATGAAGAAATTCATGAGACATGGATTCATCGAATTGCAAATCTGACTTTGACTGCTTATAACTCAAAATATAGTAACAGTACATTTGAAGAGAAGAAATCAATGAAGAATGGATTTGAAGACAGTGGCATTCGAATGAACACTTATATTGCCAAGAAAGATAAATGGACTTTGACTGAACTCGAAGAACGTAGCAAATATTTGATGGGAAGGGCTCTCGAAATTTGGGCCGCGCCGACAAGCAAATTTAAGCCGGCAAAAAAACAGATGGATTCATTTACTTTGGACGACGATGCTTCATTAAGCGGAAGATTAATTACAAGCTTCAGTTATAAAAATACAGAACAACCAGTTTCAAGTTGGGTAGAAATGTTCCAGAAAGTATTGCAAATTCTATATGCAGAAGACAGGAGTATAATCATAAAACTTGCCGTTTCTACAGAGGATAATGTTGCAAGACATTTTACAACGAATGAATCAGATTTCAAAAAGAGCGTTGAAATAGGAGATGGCATTTTCGTATGGACTAATTCAAGTACACAAAGCAAAATTTCCGTATTGAATAGAGTGTTTGAATTATATGATGCCGATCCAAGTGATTTGGTTTTTTACTTACGTGATGAAAATGAAAGTGTAGATAAAGAAACAGGAACGCGATATTAATTACGAAGAAAGTACTGGGCATATGCATTAGAAAAAATAAAAGAAGCTCATGAAGAGGGCAACTCTTTTGCTAACGTAAATCCATCAAAATCAAACTGGATTAGCGGTTTTTTTGGAATTAGCGGTTTTAAAATTAACTGCGTGGCTAACTTTGATTTCGCAATGGTTGAATTGTACTTAGGAAAAGTTAAGAAAGAAGAGAATAAAAAAGCTTTTGATATGCTTATAAGATATAAAGATGATATTGAAAAAGCACTTGGAGTATCCCTCGTTTGGAGTCGCGAAGATGATATGAAGACATCAAAAATTTCATATAAACTAAATAATGTAAGTATAAAAAACGAAACTGATTGGTTGCAGATGGCAAAGTTTCATGCAGAGTGGAGCAAAAAATTCTATGATGTTATAGTGCCATATCTGAGAAATTTTTAGGTAGATATAGTAATTGAGCGGATATTCTCTTTGGAGAAAATTCCATCCGAGATTTCTATGTTTACTTAATAAATAGCAAATAAGATTTTTTGAATTTTATAAAATAATAATCCACAGGACGATAGAAATATCGTCTTTTTTATTTTGGTTTTCTGTAAAATGACTTATTAACAACAATTATTGGGTATAAATATATGAGGAGGAATTTATGGATATTTTTTTAGTGGCATTTAAGTTGATTTTAGCTGCTGTACTAGGCGCTATTATTGGTGTAGAAAGAGAAATAAAGAACAGAGCAGCGGGTTTTCGTACTCACATTATTGTCAGTGTTGGAGCGTGTTTGATTATGCTGATTGGAATTGATGCAATCGGCGATATTTCTAGTGATAGGGCAAGAGATACTGCAAGGCTTGCAGGTCAAGTTGTGAGTGGAATTGGGTTTTTGGGAGCAGGTACCATTCTTCAAAAAAAGAATGGTGTTTCAGGACTTACTACGGCTGCAACTTTGTGGCTATCAGGAGCGATTGGGCTTGCTGTAGGGATTGGATATTATGAAGGGGCAATTATTGCAACTGTTATTTGTCTGATAACTTTGGTTTCACTTAAAGGAATCAGTGATTTAATCAACAAGAAAACTACAAAATCCTACTCAATGATATTTAATAATAACAATTTTGATCAAAATAGCTTTTATGATTTTACTTCAGAACAAGGGGTAGAGGTGAGAAAACTCGACATAATTGATGAGGATATGGATGATAAATCTATGATTGAGACAACTTTATCTTTTCATAAAAACTATGATACGGGTATATTTTTCAAGAAATTGAAATCAGATTATAATTTGCAATCGTTCAAATCAATTGACGAAAATGATTAGATATTATGAATAGAATTAAAAAACTTTTGCCATATTTAATGGTTAATATAATCTGTTTTTATTTGTTGACATTGTTAATGAAAGATACAGGAAGTGCAATGTTTATTTTATTATTTGTAATTCCTGTTATAACTTTTGTAACTGCAATATCATGTGGAAAGAAGACCTCTTTTGATTTGCTTTATCCTATTTTAGTTATGGTGATTTTCGCTCCATCTATATTTATTTTTTACAATGAAAGCGCCACAATTTATATATTTATTTACGGTGCGATTTCGTTGATGGGATTAATTGTGGGTAGCAGATTGAGATAAGAGTGGGGAAAATTATGAACTGGATTAATAGTTTTGAGATTTTATGCTATTTTATCGTATTTATCTTGGTTGTCGATATTTTGAAAAGCAAAAACTACAGGGAGCTTGGTCTTTTGATTTCGGGAGCTTTGGCAGGGTTTTGCTTGGAACTTTTGGCAGTGAGATTTACAGATATTTATCATTATAGCAATGATTTTTTCATAAGTATTGGTTTCTACCCCTATCAGTTTCCCTTTTTCGGAGGTCTGATGTGGGGAGGAATCAGCGTGTGTGCACTTAGAATCGCAAACAAGTTTTCAATCAGCAATATAATGAAGGCTTTGTTGAGTGGTTGGTTGATTGTAAGCATGGATTTGCTTTTGGATGTAGTGGCCATAAGGTTAAACGGAGGTTTCTGGGTGTGGGATGGGCGCCCAATCACTCTTGCTATCAATCATCATATGTTCATGAGCGTAATTTGGGTTAATTTTTTGGGATATATGTTTGAAGTGCCAGCAATTATTTTTATGACTTTGAAACAATGGGACAAATCTTTCGAAAAATCAGATTTTAACATCGGTAAATCGCTGTTGATAGGAATTTGTGGAGTATTGTTCGTAGCAGTGGCAAGTGCGATTTCTCTTGTTTTAGATAAAATCACTGATGAATGGTTTTCATGCATTGCTTTTTCGGTGATTTGGATTTTTGTTTTTATAAAATTGATATCAATTTTAATTAGTCATCACAAATCAATTACGTTCAAAAACAAAAAGGATTGGCCGCTGTTTGTTTTTTGGTTTAGTATATATGCTTATTGCATTGCTGCGCTTTTCAAACTTAATATTATGAGTGCCAATTTTTTATACGCGTTTTTTACATTTTTCATTATGATAATGACGTTGGTTTTGAGTTTGATAGATATTGAAAATAATCATTAGGCATCTACATTTGTAGGTGCTTTTATTGTGGCTAAAATTACCATTTGAAACACAAATTGGGTATAAATAATACAACGAAAGTATATAGGAGTTTATTATGAAAAAATCAATCGTATCTAGAACGATTAAAACGGCTTTGGCTTCACTTTTGGCGATAATTGTTTCACAAGAATTATCACTTGAATTTGCAGCTGCGGCGGGAATTATTGCAATACTGAATGTGTTTGATACGAGAAAAGCTACGATAGAAGGTGGCTTGAAGAGGACTTTGTCCGCAATAATCGCTCTTTTAATCGGAGGATTTTTATTTGAAAAATTAGGATACAAAACTTGGGTTTTCGGATTGTATTTGCTATTATTTGTGCCTGTGTCTTTTTTGTTAAGGATCGAGCTGGGGTTGGGACCTTCAAGTGTAATTGTGACACATTTGTTGGCGTTTGGAAGAATTGACTCAGCGATTATTTTGAATGAAATGGCACTAGTGTTTATAGGAACTGGATTTGCGATGCTAACCAATTTCTACGCACCTACAAGCCAAGATAGATTAAACAAGTTAATCGATAATATTGACGAAGATATGACGTTCATTTTGAATTTGTTCGGACAATCTCTGGTAACAAATTTAGATGTGAAGTTATACAAAGACAAGATTTCAAAACTTGATGAAGACATCGACAAGGCGATTGAAATTGCGATAATTGAAAATGACAATTTAATTGAAAATAGCAGAGATATACTGGACAATTTGCGTTTGAGAAATAGAGAGATGGATTTATTAGAAGAGATGTATCATGATTTGAAGACGATTCCTGCTGAATATTCAGATGGAAAGTACATTTCAGATATTTTAATTGAAACTTCTGAAAATTTGACAAATGGTGAAGAAATCACGAAAGTGAAAAATAAAATTGATTTTCTGAAAAATCATTTCAATATGATGAAATTGCCAGAAAATCACGAAGATTTTGCTATTCGTTCTGCAATTTTTCAAGTGTTCAGAAGTTTGGATCAATTTGTGGATATAAGTAACTATATTAACAATAAACTTAATAAGAAAAAAGGTAAAAGGTGATTATATGTGTGAAGAAAAGAATGAGGAGCTGATTTTCAAGGAAAAGCTTGGCGAGACTGTGGAGAGTTTTGGCAAGGGTAGCCAAGAGGGAGCGAAGGTTTCTATTAGAAATTGCCAGGATTTTTTTGGTTGTGTTTCGATTAGTCACCAAAAGCAAATAGCAGACGCTTTTGATATTGATGAAAAATACATCAAGACGATTATTAAATTCATTCCATCTATCAAAGAATCAAAGGTTGAATACGAGATTGTGTGCTGTTCGGGACCGAGATGTGCGAAGAACGGTTCGATGGAAGTGTTGATGACGGTGAAAAAAGAGCTTGGAATGGATTTTAATGAAACATCTGCTGATGGAAAAATTCGACTCAGAACTCAAAATTGTTTCAAAAAATGTAAAGATGGCCCCAATATTATGATTAATGGCAAATTCTATCACCACATGAATGCGGATAAAACAAAAGAAGTTCTGGAAAAAATCAAATAAATTCTAATTGGAGCTAGTTGATTTCTAGCTCTTTTTTTATGAAATCTGATAGAATATAGTTAAGAAAATCAAGCGAGGTATTTATGAATAAATTATGTTTTATTGGCGCTGGGAATATGGGATCTGCGATGATTTCTGGCGTTGTGAAATCTAAGTTAATAGATAGAGATAAAATTTTTGTTTCAAATAAATCTGAGAAGAAATTAAACGATTTGAAAGAAGAATGGGGAGTGAACACAACTACTGACAATAAGAAAGCTTGTGAAAATTCTGATGTTGTGATTTTGGCAGTGAAGCCACATATTATTCCAACAGTTTTAGAAGAAATCAAAGATGTTATTAATAAGGAAGCTATTGTGATTTCCGTTGCAGCAGGGGTTAATATTTCAGATATTGAAAAAATTTTGGGAAAAGACTACAAGATTTTGCGTGTTATGCCGAACACGCCATGTCTTGTCGGGGAAGGAATGTCTGCGATTTGTCCGAATGAAAATATAAATGATGATGATTTGAAAATCGTGAGAGATATTTTCAATTCGCTTGGAAAAAGCGAAGTAATCGACGAAAGTTTGATGGACTGTGTGATTGGAGTTAGCGGCTCATCTCCTGCATATGTGTTTATGTTTATGGAAGCGATGGCTGATGCAGCTGTACAAACGGGAATGAAACGAGATATGGCATACAAATTCGTGGCACAATCGGTGCTTGGCGCTTCTAAAATGTTAATGGAAACTCACAAACATCCAGGAGAATTGAAGGACATGGTGTGTTCGCCAGCAGGAACGACTATTAAGGCTGTGGAAGTTTTAGAAAAATACGGGCTTAGAAATGCTGTCATTCAAGCTCAGCTTGCCTGTGTGGAAAAATCACGTCAAATGAGTGAAAAATAATTTACAATGATTTTTATGATAATGTAGTGTATGAAATTGTTTGTTATTTTTTAACATTTCATGGTGCAAATTATAGGTCTGTGTGATATAATATATTGTAAATTATTTTAGTGGGGGCAAAATGATGAGCGTTATTGATATTTCAATAAATTTCATAAAAAAGCTTTTTGATTTGAGATTTACAAATCACGATCTAAGCCTTATCAATAAATTGAGAGGCAAATTGATAGCTATTTTTGCGTCCAATAAAAAAGTGTATAATTGTCAAAAAATTTAGGAGAATTCTATCTAGAATTCTCTATTTTTTTATTTTAGGAGGGTATTATGGAAAAATTGTACGAAGGTAAAGCAAAGGAAGTTTATTTAACAGAAAAGGCTGATGAATATATCATCAGATACAAGGATGATGCAACAGCTGGTAACGGTGAAAAGAAAGCTACAATTGCTGGTAAGGGTGAACTAAACTTAGCAATCACTACAATGATTTTTGAAATGCTTGAAAAAAACGGCATCAAAACTCACTACATTGAAACAATCAACAATACTGATATGAGAGTTAAAAAAGTTACTATCATGCCACTTGAAGTTATCGTTAGAAACATCACTGCAGGTTCTTTTGCAAAAAGATACGGCGTTGAAGAAGGAAAAGTTTTAAATCAACCAACTTTTGAATTATCATATAAGAATGATGATTTGGGAGATCCATTGATGTGTGAAGACCACGCAATTGCTCTTGGAGTTATCACAAAAGAAGAATATGACTATTTAAGAGAAGAAACTTTGAAAATCAACGAACTACTTAAAGAATTTTTCTTGAAAATCAACTTAAAATTAGTTGACTTCAAAATCGAATTCGGTAAGACTGATGACGGACAAATCTTATTAGCTGACGAAATCAGCCCAGATACTTGCAGATTGTGGGATAAAGACACTAACCAAAAATTAGACAAAGATATTTTCAGAAGAGATTTGGGAGATTTGACAGAAGGCTACAAAGAAGTTCTAAATAGAATGAGAGGCTAGGATGTGTGGAGTTATAGGGATATATTCTAAGTCCGAAGTTAATAAGAAATTATTTTTCGGACTTAACTCCTTACAACACAGAGGACAAGAATCCTGTGGTATCACCGTTAGTAACGGTGAAAACCTACATAGAGAAAAAGGCATGGGACTTGTTATCGATGTGTTTAAGGAAGAAAATTTGAATAATTTAGTTGGTAATGTAGGAATTGGACACGTAAGATATTCGACAGCTGGTGGTTCTCACGATTACAACACTCAACCATTGATGGCTTTTGCAAAGGGAATTGAAATGAGCTTGGCGCACAATGGAAATCTTATCAATCACCAAATTTTAAGAACAAGACTTGAAGAAGACGGCGTGATGTTCCAAACAGCGATTGACAGTGAAGTTATTTTGTATTTGATTGCTAGATATTACAAAGGGGACATCGTTGAAGCTATCAAAAAAACAATGAAACTTATCAAAGGAGCTTACGCAGTTGTGTTGTGCTTGAAAGATAAGCTTGTAGCATTTCGTGATCCTTTGGGAATTAGACCTCTTGTTATGGGGAAAAATGATGAAGATGTTGTGTTTGCATCTGAAAATGCAGCGGTGGAAATCGTCGGAGCAACTGAAATCAGAGATGTTAAACCAGGAGAAATAATTGTCGTAGACAAAGAAGGCGCAAATTCTTCGATGTATACAACAGATGAAGCACCACGTCATTGTTTCTTTGAATATGTGTACTTCGCAAGAGAAGATGCCACTTTAGATGGAACAAACGCATATAATTTTAGAAGAAGATGCGGAGAATATTTGTCACAAGAGTCTCCATGTGATGTTGATTTGGTAGTTCCAGTCCCAGATTCTGGAATTCCTTCAGCGATAGGATATTCACAAAAAACAGGAATTCCTTACGCACAAGGTTTGGTTAAAAACAGATACATGGGAAGAACTTTCATCAAACCAACTCAAAAAGAAAGAGAAATGGCTGTTAAGTTGAAATTAAATCCTTTGAGACATGTATTAAAAGGAAAGAGAGTTGTACTTATAGATGATTCCATTGTAAGAGGAACTACAAGTGCTAATTTGATTCAAAGAATTAGAGAAGCTGGTGCGACAGAAGTTCACATGAGAATCACATCGCCACCTGTAAAATTCCCTTGCTATTACGGAATTGACACGCCTTCAAGAAAGCATTTGATTGCAGCGAACATGGATATCGAAGCTATCCGTGAAAAAATCGGCGCAGATAGCTTAGCGTTTATTTCAATGGAAGGAATGGTAAAATCTAGCAGCGACAAAATCGACAAATTCTGTAAGGCTTGTTTTGATGGAGATTATCCAGTAGATCCGATAGTTATATAGGTGATTAAATGAATATTGCAGTTTTTATTTCAGGTACTGGTACCAATTTGAAAGCTCTGTTGGATGCAAAAAAAGACAATTATTTCAATAGCGATATTGTTGTTGTGGTTAGTAACAAAAACGCAGATGGTCTTAATTTTGCAAGAGATTTCAACGTGGATACTTTGGTTTCAAAAGATGACGAAGAAATCATCAATTGTTTAAAATCAAAAAACGTAGATTTGATTGTGTTGGCAGGTTTCTTGCCTAAAATTTCAAAGAGAATTATAAATGAGTTTACAATTGTAAATATCCATCCATCATTGCTTCCAAAATACGGTGGTAAGGGATGTTATGGAATCCATGTTCACGAAAAAGTTTTTGCTAATAAGGAAAAAACTAGTGGTGCAACTGTGCATTTCGTGAATGAAAAATTAGACGATGGAGATATTTTGCTTCAAAGATCTGTGGATATTTCTGATTGTAAATCGGAAGATGAGATAGCAAAGAAAGTTTTGAAAATAGAACATGGCATTTTGAAAGATGCTATAAAAAAATTGGAGGAGAGTTCATGCGCGCATTAATTTCACTTACGGATAAGACAAATGTAGCTAAATTAGCAAAAAGTTTACAAGAATTGGGATATGAAATCATATCTACAGGTGGTACTTACAAGGAAATCGAAAAATCTGGAGTAAATGTAATAGACATCTCCAAGGTTACAAATTTCCCTGAAATTTTGCAAGGCAGAGTGAAGACTTTGTCACCATACGTTCACGGTGGAATTTTGTATAAGAGAGATAAAGAAGACCACAAGAAAACTGTAGAAGAATTGAACATTCAACCAATCGATATTGTTGTGGTTAATTTGTACGATTTCCAAAACGCATTAAAAACAGGTGACCACGACAACATCGTTGAAAACATCGATATCGGTGGACCAACTTTGATTAGAAGTGCTGCGAAAAACTACAAGGATGTTTTGGTTGTAACAGATCCTTCTGATTATGACGAACTTATCGACAGATTGAAAAACGACAACGTGGACATAGCTTACAGAGAAAAACTAGCTATGAAGGCTTTTAGTTTGACAGCTTACTACGATTCTGTGATTTCAAGATATTTCCAAGAACAAGTTGGAGAACGTAGTGACTACAGAACTTTTGGTTTCAAAAAAGAAGAAGAACTTAGATATGGTGAAAACTCACATCAAAGTGCCAATCTTTACATAGACCCATTTGTAAACGGCAAATTGACGGATTGCGAAGTTATTCACGGAAAAGCAATGAGCTTCAACAATTACAACGATTTGAATGTTGCAGTGGAATTAGCTGACGAATTGGGAGAAAATTCTTGTGTTGCATTGAAGCACCAATCACCATGTGGAGTTGCAATTGCAGACAGTGTTTCTGAAGCATACCACAAGGCTTACTTGGCAGATTCAACTTCGATTTTCGGTGGAATTATCGCCATCAATGGAGTTGTAGATGAAAAATGTGCCGACGAAATGAGCCAAATTTTCTTGGAAATTATAGCTGCGAAAGATTTCGACGAAAAAGCACTTGAAATTTTAACCAAAAAGAAAAACATCAGACTTGTTAAGATAAAATTTGACAACGATTCAGTAAAAGAAGACATTAAGTATTTGAACGGAAAAGTTTTAATCCAAGACAAGGACTTCGGTGTTGACGAATACAACGTAGTTACTGACGAAAAACCAAGTGATGAAGATAAGAAAGATTTGGAATTTGCCATGAAAGTGGTTAAATTCACAAAATCAAATGCAATTGTACTAGCAAAAGATTCTCACACTTTGGGAATTGGTGGAGGACAAACATCTAGGATTTGGGCGTTAGAAAACATAGCCAACAATCACCCGGACGTTGATTTTACTGGATGCGTATTGGCATCAGATGCTTTCTTCCCATTTTCTGATTGCGTAGAATTTGCACACAAATTAGGAGTAAAAGCTATTATTCAACCAGGTGGAAGCATCAAAGACCAAGATTCAATTGACAAATGCAATGAGTACGGAATTAGCATGGTGTTCACAAAAAACAGACATTTCAAACATTAAAAATTGGGAGGTTTTATGAAAATTTTAGTTGTAGGTTCAGGTGGCAGAGAGTTCGCACTTGGACGTAAAATAAAATCTTTTGATGAAAATAGGAAAGTTTTCTTCGCTCCAGGAAATGCTGGAACTGAAGATATCGGAGAAAACGTAGATATTCAAGCAGATGATTTGCAAGGTCTGCTTGAATTTGCAAAGAAAAATGGAATAGACTTCACAGTTGTTGGCCCTGAAAATCCATTGTGCGACGGAATTTCAGATTTGTTCGAAGAAAATGGTCTTAAAATATTTGGACCTGTAAAAAAAGCCGCTGAATTTGAAAACTCAAAATCATTTACGAAAAAATTCTTGGAAAAATACGACATCAATACAGCTAAGTATTTGGAGAGCAAAGATTTTGATGAGTCTTATGATTTTGCAAATAAATTGTTGGAAGAAAATGGCAAAGTTGTCGTTAAAAGAGATGGCCTTGCAGCTGGAAAGGGAGTCTACATTGTAGATAATTCTGATGATTTGAAGGAGATTCTGCAAGATGTACTAGAAAAAGACAACATGGTTGTCATCGAACAATTCCTCGACGGATTTGAGATGAGTTTGTTGTGCTTTACAGATTCAAAGACGATTCTTCCGCTTCCAACTGCGAAGGATCACAAGAAGATTTTTGAAAGAGAAATGGGAGCAAACACTGGCGGCATGGGAACTTACGCTCCAAATGTCGAGGCAGAAGTATTTGTAGATAGAATCAAAAAAAGCGTTTTGGACAAAATTCTCACAGGATTAAAAGAAGAAAACATTGATTTCAGAGGATTGTTGTTCATTGGATTTATGATAACTGATGATGGAATTTACGTTTTGGAATTCAACGCGAGATTTGGAGATCCTGAAACTCAAGTCGTGCTTGAACTTATCGACAATGATTTGTTGGATATTATGATGAAAACAAGTGAAGGGAAATTATCCGATGTCGATTTGAAAATAAATGATAACAAGGCGCTTTGCGTTGTTCTAAGTGCTGGTGGATATCCGGAAAGTTATGACAAGGGTGATGAGATTACAATTTCTGATATGGACAGTGTTGTTTTCCATGCAGGAACGAAAAAAGTCGACGGCAAAATCGTCACAAACGGTGGCCGAGTACTAAATATTGTAAATTCTAAAAAGAATTTTGATGATGTTATTAAGGCTTGTTATGAAGATATAGAAAAGGTGGATTTTAAAAACATGTATCACAGAACTGATATTGGTCCTAGAGTTAAAAGAGTTTATGTCAGGAAAAAAGACGAATACGATTATGAATCTAAGGAAAAGAAAAAGCAAATTGAAAACTTACTTGGAATTGATTTGGATAAATTCGTAATTTACAAGAGATACGATTTGGAAATTAGCGATGATAATTTGGGAAAAATTGTCGACACTGTCCTTAGCGAAAAATCTGTAGATGATGTGTTCTATGGAGAAGATGCGTTGAAATTACAAGCTGATATGAAAAACGCAATCGCTGTGGAATATTTGCCAGGTCAATTTGATCAAAGAAAACAAGGCGTGCTTGACACATTGAGTTTGATTTTGGATGAAGATGTGGATTGTAAGACATCGACAGTTTACGAAATCGAAGGCGCTAACAAAGAAGATTTGGAAAAAATCGAAAAATATTTGGTAAATCCTGTTGACAGCCACAAGGTTAGTTTGCTTGGAATCCCAACAACTTTGAAACAAGAAAATCCTAAGAATTTGGAAAACGAAACATACAATGGCTTCAGAGATATGAAAGATGATGAGCTTCAAAAATTCGTCGACGATCACTCATTGGCGATGAATGACGAAGATTTGAAATGCATCAGAGATTATTTCAAATCAGAAGACCGAGATCCTAACGAAACAGAAATCAAGATTTTGGATACTTACTGGTCAGACCACTGTAGACACACAACTTTCAACACTTTTTTGGACATTGAATTCAATGCAAAAACAAAACTTGACGAAGCAATTCATAACAGTTTTGAAGAATATTTGAAAGTTAGAGAAGAATTAAAAATAGAGAAACCAATCAATCTTATGAGTTTTGGAACGATTTTATCCAAATACATGAGAAGCAAAAACGAGTTTGATGATTTGGAAATTTCATCTGAAATCAACGCTTGTTCTGTTAAAATCAAAGTTCGCGTGGAAGTTGATGGTGTTGACGAAACTAGAGATTATTTGTTGATGTTCAAAAACGAAACACACAATCACCCAACAGAAATCGAACCATTTGGTGGCGCAAGTACATGCTTGGGTGGAGCAATCAGAGACCCACTAAGCGGTAGAGCTTTTGTATACCAAGCTATGAGAATCACAGGAGCAGGAAATCCTCTTACTTCATTGGAAGATACGATGGATGGAAAGCTTCCACAAATAAAAA
Source organism: Finegoldia sp. P3-F-LR (assembly GCF_052932165.1). NCBI lineage: Bacteria > Bacillati > Bacillota > Tissierellia > Tissierellales > Peptoniphilaceae > Finegoldia > Finegoldia sp. P3-F-LR. The sequence continues at coordinate 14,042 of NZ_JBRFJE010000017.1, forward strand.
TCACACAAGAAGCTGCGAAGGGATATTCTTCTTACGGAAACCAAATTGGTTTGGCAACTGGATTTGTGGATGAAATTTACCACGACGGATATGTTGCTAAGAGATTGGAATGTGGAGCTGTAATGGCAGCTGCACCAATTGATAATGTAAAAAGAATTGAACCAGAAAAAGGAGACATCGTAATCTTACTTGGCGGAAGAACTGGACGTGACGGAATTGGTGGAGCGACAGGTTCTTCAAAGAGTCACAAAGTTACAAGTATAAAAACAGAATCTGCACAAGTTCAAAAAGGTAACGCACCTGAAGAAAGAAAAATCCAAAGACTTTTCAGAATTCCTGAGCTTGCAAGTTTGATCAAAAAATGTAACGACTTTGGAGCCGGTGGAGTGAGCGTTGCGATTGGGGAGCTTCACGATGGTGTAGATATTTATTTGGACAGAGTTCCATTGAAATACAAAGGCCTCAAACCATTTGAAATCGCAATCAGTGAATCACAAGAAAGAATGGCATGTGTAATTGCTAAGAAAGATTTGGAAGAATTTGTGAAATATGCAGACGCAGAGAACATCGAAACGACTGTCGTTGCAGACATCACAGACACTAATAGAATGAGAATGTTCTACGATGAAGATTTGATTGCAGACATCAGCTACGATTTCATCAACACAAATGGTTCAGATAGAAACGCTGAAGTTGAAGTTGTATCAGAAGATGTTCCAGAAATTTTGACTGAAAAATGTTCTGATGCGAACAAATTCTACGACAAAGTTAAAATGCTTAACATAACATCTAAGAGAGATTTGATAGAAATGTTCGACTCCACAATAGGACGAAACACTGTCATCAATCCAATGGGTGGTAAATTGCAATTGAATCCATCACAAGCAATGGTTGCAAAGATTCCAACAATGGATGGAGTTATGAAAACTGTATCTATGATGAGTTACGGATTTGACGCTGATTTGTCGGAACAATCTCAATACTTGGGAGGATACTACGCAGTTGTAGAATCAATCAGTAAATTAATCGCGTTGGGTTCTGACAAAAACTTAATCAGATTGACATTCCAAGAATACTACGAAAAAATGCTAGACAAAAAGATCTGGTCCAAACCATTGAAAGCATTACTTGGTGCATTTACTGTTTCAAAACATTTCAAAGCAATGCCAATCGGTGGAAAAGACAGTATGAGTGGTAACTTCGAAGACATCAAGGTTCCACCAACTATGATTTCATTTGCAGTGACACACGAAGATGTGGACAACATAATTACGAATGATTTGAAAGGCAAAGGCAAAATAGGTCTTGTAAGAACACCTTACGAAGAAGACGGAACATTGAACCTTGAAAAATTGGAAGAAAATTTCGATTTTATCACAGAACAAATCAGAAACAAAAATATTATTTCTGCGATTGCATTGGATAAAAAAGGCTTGTTGGCTAATATTTTTGAACAATCTGTAGGAAACACTGGATTTAATATCAAATTTGATAATTTGTACAATCCAATGTACGGAAGTTTCGTAGTTGAATATATTGAAGACGACGAAAATATCGAACACATCGGTGATTTTGCAGATGAAATTATCGTAAATGATGTTAAATTAGATTCAGAAAAATTACTAGAAGGCTACACTACAGTTTTAAATAAAGTATTCACTCCAAAAGAAAAAATCGAATACAAATCAATTGAAAACAAAAAAATCGAACAACGTAGAATGAAATCCAAGAAACCAACTGACACACCTCACGTTGTAATCTTGGCAGCTCCTGGAACAAACTGTGAATGGGATACATTGAACGCATTCAAAGAAAATGGAGCAGATGGAGAAATTGTTCTATTCAAAAACAGAAACCAAGAAGATATATTGAATTCTATTGATGTTTTGGCTGAAAAAATTAGAAAAGCGCAAATATTTGCCATTCCTGGAGGATTTTCACTAGGGGATGAGCCAGACGGATCAGCTAAGTTCTTGGCAAATATTCTAAGAAATGAGAAAATAAGTAGTGCGATAGATTATTTGTTGAACGAAAACGACGGATTGGTAATTGGAATTTGCAATGGATTCCAAGCTTTGGTGAAGACTGGACTTCTTCCTTATGGAAAAGTTACATCACCACAAGAAGACGATCCAAACTTGACATTCAACACAAACAGAAGACACATTGCAACTTTTGTAGATACATTGTGCTTGACTAATAACAGTCCTTGGACAAATGGAATTGACTTGAACAAGACATACAGAATGCCGATTTCACACGGTGAAGGAAGATTTGTAATCAAAGAAGACAAACTCCAAGAACTTTTAGATAATGAACAAGTTTTCTCAGCTTACAAAATCTCTCCAAACGGATCAGACTACAATATCGAAGGAATTTTATCCAGAGATGGTAAGATTTTGGGAAGAATGTGTCACACTGAAAGAATCGCAGATGATTTGTACAAAAATATTTACGATATCGACAAGCAAAATATTTTTAGAAATGCAGTAGAATACTTCAAGGAGAAATAATGAACAACGATATTTACCAAAGTCCATTAAACACGAGATACGCAAGCCACGAAATGAGCCACAATTTCAGCTCTCAAGTTAAGTTTGAAACTTTCAGAAGATTGTGGTTAGCATTGGCGAAATCCGAAAAAGAATTGGGACTTAATATTACAGACGAACAAATAGAAGAATTGCAAACGCACATTTCAGACATCGATTTTGACAAGGCATCTGAATACGAAAAAATTCTTCGCCACGATGTAATGGCTCACGTGAAAACATACGGAGAAGTGTGTCCAAACGCAGCTGGAATTATCCACTTAGGAGCGACAAGTTGCTATGTAACTGACAACACAGACATTATAGTTATGAGAAACGCACTTGAAATCGTAGAGAAAAAGTTAGCGATTTTGATTAAACACTTGTCTGATTTTGCAATTAAATACAAAGATTTGCCAACACTTGGCTACACTCATTATCAACCAGCACAATTAGTGACTGTTGGAAAGCGTGCTACTTTGTGGATTCAAGATTTTCTTATGGATTTGGAAGAAGTTATTTACAGAAAAGAAAATTTAAAATTGAGAGGAGTAAAGGGAACTACTGGAACTCAAGCATCATTTTTAAAACTTTTCGACAATGACCACGACAAAGTAAAAGAATTGGAAAAGAAAATCGTAAAGGAAATGGGATTTGACAGCGCAGTTAGCGTTAGTGGACAAACATACACAAGAAAAATTGACTACCACGTGCTTCAAGTTCTATCATCAATCGCACAATCAGCTCACAAAATGACAAACGACATCAGACTTTTGCAAAACAGAAAAGAATTGGAAGAACCGTTTGAAAAAACACAAATCGGTTCATCAGCGATGGCTTACAAGAGAAATCCAATGAGATGCGAAAGAATTTCATCGCTTTCAAAATACGTGATGAGTCTGGTTCAAAACCCACAATTTGTAGCAAGTAATCAATGGCTTGAAAGAACGTTGGACGACTCTGCAAACAAGAGAATGAGTGTTCCAGAAAGTTTCATGGCTGTGGATAGTATTTTGGAAATAGCAATCAACGTTACAGACGGACTTGTTGTTTACGAAAACCAAATCAAAGCACACGTTAATGAGGAATTACCATTTATGGCGACTGAAAACATATTGATGGAAGCTGTAAAACGTGGCGGCGACAGACAAGAACTTCACGAAAAAATCAGAGAATATTCAATGGTTGCAGGTAGAAGAGTAAAAGAAGAAGGACTAGACAACAATTTATTAGAATTATTGGAAAAAGACGAAGCTTTTAATCTTGACAAAGACGATTTGAATTCACTTTTAGATGGCAAACTTTATATTGGAAGATGCCCAGAACAAGTGGTTGAATTTATCGAAGAAGACGTCAAACCAGTTATTTCAAAATACGACACAGAATACTCTGTTGATTTGAAAGTTTAAAAATATTAGAAATGCACATGGCTTAGTAGGCTGTGTGCATTTTTTAGTTGATTATATTAAATTTATACGATACAATGAATTCAAATATAATTAGTAGGTGAAATATGGAAAAATTTAAGAAAATATTTTTGATAGTCCTATTGATAGCATTGACAGTCGGATTAATGGTATTCGTTCCTTACGATTCAATTAGAAACTTGGTACAAAAATCTGGGCCATGGGGAGCAGTTGTGTATATTTTATTGTTCACGATTCTCCCGATCGGATTCTTTCCAGTGCCAGCATTAGCGTTAATCGGTGGAGTTAGTTTCGGGCTTGTTAAGGGAAGTATTTACACAGTTATTGGAGCATCGATGAACTGCTTGCTTATGTTTGAACTTTCTAGAAAAATCGGACACGATTATGTTGTTAAGATGATTAATGAAAAATTCTCCGAAAAAAATAGGGACAGAATACTAAATGCACCAGATTCAAAACTATTCACTCTTTTGTTTATTTGCAGATTGATTCCGATTATTCCATACAATCTTATAAATTACGGATTTGGATTGACGAACATAAGCCTGTCCAAATATATGTTTGCATCAATACTTGGAATAATTCCTGGAACACTTGTGTATTTGAATTTGGGGGATAAAGTGCTGAATGTAGGATCCAAGGAATTCTACCAAGCGATTATTTTGGTAGTAGGACTTACTGTTGTGAGCTTGATAATGGCTAAAATAATCGACAAAAAAGACAAGAAAAAGCAAACAGATTTGAAGTAATTTGATGATAAGGGAGTAATAGTTACGCTCCTAAAAAAGTAAAGTGAGTAAGTCCTAAAATATATCAAAGTATAACTCACTTCGTCTCGCTTACAAAAATTTGAAAATTCTAATCTCGAAATTCTAAAATTCAAAACTCGCTTGCGCTCAAACAGTTGAATTTTTACGAATTTCTCGATTGAATTTTATAAAATTTTTTTCAGAGGACTCGTCCATTATACTTTGATATCATTCATTATTATTTATATGACTTACTTCATCTTACTTAATAAAAACAAACACAATAAAACCGCAATGCTTACAGTATGAGCTATTGCGGTTATTTTTATGAATTAAAAATTCTCTTCTAAGTATTTTTTTGTGAATTTTACGAAATCTATAACTGGCTCTGAGAGTAAAGAGTTGGAACGATATACCAAATAGAAGTGACGTACCGATTCGAAATCGTCGATTTTGAAAGAAATCAATTGATTATTTGCAACTTCTTCTTCTACTGAAAGTTTACTCATAATCGATATCCCCATTCCACTTCGAATGCATTGCTTCAAAGTTTCTGTGCTATTTGCTGTTCCAATCAAATTTAGTGAATTCTTGCTGATTCCTAAAGCGTCTATCATTTTCATAGATTCTTTTAATGTTCCAGAACCTTGTTCACGAAAAATTATTGGTTCCTTTAAAATAGAACTTATCTTGACATTGTTTTTCTTCAATGCATTATAATAATCGTTATATGGTGTGACTACTACTAGCTTATCGCTTAGAACTTTTTCAAAGGTAAGTTCTTTATCCATTGTAGTCATGCCTACAATTCCAATATTGATTGAACCATTTATAACTCCGTCAATCGTAGTTAAACTATCTGATTGAATTATATTAACCAAAGTTTTGATGTGAGATTTGTGATATTTTGTTAAAAGAGAAGGCAGAATATATGTTGCAGGAACAGAACTTGCACCGATGTTAAAAGTAGTTAGACTTTTTTTTGAAAAAGAATCCTGCATGCTTTCCATAATCCTTGAAATAGCCTTAGCGTAGTTGTAAAATTCTCTTCCTTCAGGAGTAAGCTCTAACTTTTTAGTTGTTCTTTTTAATAATTCTGCATTAAGTTCATTTTCAATTTGTTTGATGTGGGTGCTTATCGTGGGCTGTGTAAGATAAAGTCTTTTAGCAGCTTCAGAAAAACTATCCCATTCCACAACAGTTATGAACGTTTCTAATTGTTTTAAATCCATAATATCTCTCTCTTCGTGGTATTTAATATATATATTTTATCATATACCTTTTATTTTACAAAATACGCAAATACTTTATAGTAATATACCCAATTGTAAATAAATTTAACAAATACATATTTACTTATAGGGAAAATCTATAAATAAAACACAATTAAGAAATGTCTATAATTCAATGTTTGTACGATGATTTTAAAATTTTAAATGATAAGAATATGCAAAAAGTTAAAAATACGGCGTTATTTATAGAAAATTTCAATTAATGAATAAATGATATTTATGATAAAATAATTTGTATGTAAAAAGTAAATAATATTAGAAACATTAAATATTTAAGAGGGAAAATATGAAGAAAATTTTGAAAATTTTACAATTGGTAGCGGCGATTATTTTAGCTTTAATACCAAAAGTCATCGCAAAACCATGCAAAGTAATGCCAGGCAAAATGCCAATGAAATGCTTTCACATGTCAAATGCGGTATTTGTAGTGGCAATAAGTATCGTGATTTTATTAGTCATCGCATACATCATTAAAGACGAAAAAATCGAATGGGGAATTAATATTGCAGTTCCAGTTTTAGCTATTGATTCATTCTTATTAGCAAAAGTTGTAATAGGAGGATGCAAAAACCATCATATGGCTTGTCAAATGAAGACAATTCCAGCAGTGTCAATCTGCTCGATAATCCTTGCAATAATTTCAATAGCTTATCTTGTGGTATTGAAGAAGAGTATCAATGAAAGATAAACTTTACCTTAAAAACTGGATGTCATCAAATCCTGTCAGAACTTTTATAATAGTTTTGATTATGGCGATAGTGTCTGCACTTTTGTTTGTAAGCATGTATTTTTCAATTGGACTTAACAATTCAATTGATAATATGAAACAAAGATTGGGCGCAGACATGATGATTGTTCCAGAAAAAAGCGGAAAAGAACAGGAAGCATTATTCGTATCTGGTAAACCTTCTGAGTTCTACATGAAAAATGATGTGCTTGATAAAGTACAAAAAGTCGAAGGAGTAAAACAAGCAGCTCCACAATTGTACATTGCGACACTTCAAGAATCTTGTTGTTCTTTCCCTGTCCAAGCTATAGGAATTGATTTTGAAAAGGACTTTACAATAAAACCTTGGATGAAACAAGATGTGAAGCAATTGAAAGACGGAGAAATTTTAATCGGAAATAATGTGAGTGTAGTTGATGCAGACACATTGACTTTTTTTGGCAATAAATACAAAGTAAAATCAAAATTAATGAAAACTGGTCTTGGATTTGATAATGCAATATTCATGAATTTTGATACGGCGAAGAAAATGCTACAAGATTCTATTAAAGTTCATCCACAAAAATACGTTCCAAATTCTGAAATATCTTCAATTTTGATAAAAAAACAAGATAATGCAGATAGTGAACAATTAACAGTTAACCTTATGAAATCACTTAGAGGTACACACACTATGGTTGTCATGAACAAAAACTTCGTAGACAATCTATCCAAAGAAATGTTCTCTCTTATGAAATATTTGAAAATACTACTAACATTTACATTGATAATGGCAATAATCGTATTAATTTCAATATTTACAGTTGATTTCAAAGACAAAGAAAAGCAAATGGCAACACTTAGAATACTTGGTATAACAAAGAGTAAGCTAAAATCCATTATCCTAAAATACTCAGTAGTACTATCATTTATTGGGGCAGTAATAGGAATTGGATTATCCATACTCACAGTGAAGCTATTCTCCGGTCAAATCGAGAAATCTTTGGACTTGGCATTTATGAGCGTTAATGCAAAAGAAATACTAATTATTTCGGCGATAACATTATTAGTTGTAGTAGTGATTGCCTTAATCACGCAAATATTCAACGTAATAAAAATATCCAAAGACGAATTAGCGCTAACATTGAGAGGTAATTAAATGGAAATATTGAAAATACAAAATTTATCAAAAAGCTACCTTATCAATTCCGATAGAAAAAACGAAGTACTAAAAAATGTAAATCTAATTGTAGATGAAAATGACTATATCGCGATAGTAGGAGCAAGTGGCGCAGGTAAAAGTACACTTCTAAATGTGATTTTAGGTTTTTTAAATTACGATGAAGGAAGCGTACAAGTTTTCTCCAAAGAAGTAAAAGATTTTACAGATGAAGAAATATCTGATCTTCGCTCCAAGAAAATATCATTTGTACCACAAGATTTGATAGTATTTCCAGCACTAACAGTTAAGGAAAACTTGGAAATGAAAGCAGACATTTCAGGCGTGGATAATTTTGATTATGAGAAATTCATCAAAAAATACGACATGGAAGAACTTCTTCAACTAAACAGCGCTAAGAACTTATCTGGGGGAGAAATCAAAAAATTAATGATTCTAAGGGCGTTAATTAATGTACCAGAGCTATTAATACTAGATGAACCAACAGCTAACTTGGACGAAGAATACGTCGACAAATTCTTGGACTTGCTCGATGAATTGAACAAAAAAACAACACTAATATGTGTAACACACGATTCAAGACTCAAAAACAGAGCGAAAAAAGTGTACAAATTATCGGGGAAGAATTTATCTGAATAAAATATAGCTGATCTTCAAAAGTTATAAGACTTAGAAGGTCAGTTTTTTTATTGCGATCATTGACAAGTTAATTTACTAAGAATAAAATCTAATTGAGAGAAAAGGTAAAATAAATGAAAATATTAGAAGCTTCAATGAAAGAGACACGTATACTCGCTAAAATGTCGACAAAAATATGTGATAACGAAATGTTGATGAATTAGAAGAAGAATTTAAAAAATTCTACAATTAGATTAAGAATCAAACAGGAATATTTGTTTTAAGAAAAATTTATAAATTGGAGAAGATATGGAAATATTTAAAATACTTTTACCATTGATTATAGTAGTGATATTAGTCCTAATCGTCATCAAAAAATCGAAAAAACAATCAGATAAATCCGATGATAATTATATGTCACTTGGAATGGCGTTAGGAATGATGCTAGGCGCGGGTTTCGGAACTGCTTTTGGGAAAGACAACATCGCGACTTTTATATCGATCGGTATGCTTTTGGGTATGGTTATAGGAATGAGCATAACAAAAAAATAAATTTATACGTAGAAGACACCAGTAAGAAGGTGTCTTTTTTTGTGTACACAATAAATATGTGTAAAATATTTGTAAAAATATCAAAAATTAGTATAAATAGCTTATTTTTCACGAATAATCGGGTATAAATATAAATAAATACACGTGCAATTAAAGTGAGTGAAAGGAAAAGCAGTGAGGAAAAAATACAGGGATAAATTTACCAATCCCGAAATCGTAAAACGAATTAAACAAATAGAAAATTCTCCACAAATGCAATCAAAACTACATTCAGTAAAAAATGGAATGAAGAATAACATCATTAATCCATTTGTATTAGTTATAGGTGCCATATTCGGATTTATTGCATTAAGAGCGATGCTAGATATTTATTCGCTTCTTGTAATGGCTGCTATAGTGTATTTTTGGAACAAATATTCAAAACAACGAAGAAATGAACTTGCAAACTCCTACATTGATAATTTCCTATTACCAGTGTTGAATGAAATCTTGCCGGATACAACAATTGATTATTCTAAGAAAATTGATGTGAAAGTAATGAAAAGGCTGGTTCCTGATTCTCAGTATTATTTTGGAAACTGCCACATAGTATTTGGTGATGATTACAAAACAGAGTTTTCTAATATGCAAGCATACACAGAAACTGAAGATAGCGAAGGACACACACGACGAATTATCGATTTTTGTGGACAGATTTTAATGGCGAAATTTGACACTAAAATAAATGGACACATAAGAGTAGTTCCCATAAAAAAAGGTAAAGTACTTGGGTTTAGAAATCATGGAAACTACGGCAAGAAAACAAAAATAGAAAAAGGAATTGAGACGGAATCCCTGGAATTCAACAACTCATACGCAATATATTCAACAGATGATTTCTACACAAGATTAATTCTAGATCCTAAAATTATAGAGTTATTGAACGATTGGAAAGAAAAAATGAGAGTGTGCTTATACATGAATGAACAATACATCTCCGTATCATTCGAATCGAATGTGTTTTTATTTGCATTACCACAAACGAAAAAACAAGTTGATGAATTGTCGCTTTCAACAGAATACGAAAAAGTTAGAGAAAAATTATCTGGATTTTACTCTCTAATAGATATAATAGGTGAAAAATTATAAGGAGAAATTATGGACAGATTTTTAAATTCGGAATTCACAGCAATTGGAATAATTGCATTAATCATTTTTATAGTATTAATTTGGTGGGTAAAAACATCGAATAGATTTAACCGATACAAAGTCGTTATAGACGAATCCAAGAAAAACGTGGACATAGCATTAGCCAAAAGATACGACACAATTTGTGAAATGATAAAAGTAGCCAAATCATACGCAAAACATGAAAGCTCAACTTTTTCGGATGTAATTAAACTTCGACAAAATGCAAATATCAAGGAATTTAATTCCGCAATACAAAACCAAGACCGTGAAATCAGCAAAATATTTGCACTTGCAGAAGCCTACCCGAATCTTAAATCGTCACAAGAATTCATCAATTTACAAGATGAAATCAGCGACGAAAATGAACAATTAGCCGCTGCAAAAAGAATCGTAAACAACAATATCAGCGTAATAAACCAAGAAATCGTGTCTTTTCCAAAATCAGTTGTCGCAAAATCTAAAGGGTTGAAAGAAATGGAATTTCTTAAAGAACAAAACATAGACGTTAAAAGGTCAATAAATGAATTCGACTATGATGTAAAATAATTGAATAGGTAAAAATATAGGGGATAACTTCTGGGATTGTAACGATCTTGGAAGTTTTTTTTGAGTAAAAAAAGAAGGGTAGTACAGAGAATAATGTATGAAATTACAAGTCTTAAGGTAAGAGATGTATATTTGTGGATGGAGAAAAATATGTTCCACAAGAAAATGTTGATTCATTAAAAAATCTTATAAAATAGCACACAAAAATCAGAGCTGATTAAAAAGCTCTGATTTTTTAATGAGTAATTTTAAATTCTCCTTTGTCACAGATATTGTATCATATCCGTGACAAAAACTTTATTTCTTCCTATAACCACAAACTCTCGCAAATCGCAATGCTTTTGGAACCACCTCAAAATCCAAGAAATCAGTCGTGAAGATTTCTCCATCGACATTGACCATCAATTCTTTTTCGAATTTGATACTTCCTTTAGTCAATTTTTGAAAATGAATAAGAGGATGTGACAGATGAGCACCTTTTTTGTATTTAAAAATCAAAGGAATTATCTTGTACAATGGCATTGTTTCTGCCAAGCACATTTCCAACACTCCATCGGTCAAATTCGCATATGGTGAAGGATTGAACCCTCCTCCGTAGAAACCACCATTGCAAATGGCACCTAAAAGATAATATCCTTTCAAATTCACATCTCCGTTTTCTCCGTTACTTGTACTAGATTCCATCTTGTATTTTGGGATTTTAAATATATTTTGAAAAACGGCAAGAGGATATGCATTTGCCCTGAGTTTTGGGTTTTTCTTCAACAAATTATACGCGGAATTTAAAATCACTGTATCAAAACCGAAACTGAGCACGTTCACACAATATCTTCCGTTGACTTTGATTAAATCGATATCGTCAATAACGGGCTTGATTGTGTTTTCGATTTTGAAGTTTGAATAATCGAAATTCTTAGAAAAATCATTCGCTGTTCCCGATGGAATAAGTCCCACGCTGAACTTAGCATTGATTTCTTTCATTTTATTTATTACTTCGTTTAATGTTCCATCTCCTGAACACACATACAAAACGACGTCCGAACAATCACAATATTTTTGAACGATTTCACAGGCGTGGTTTTTGTGTTCTGTTTTTATTATTGTACATTTCAAATTATTGCTTGAGTAACACTTCACAATTGAGTGCTCTAATTCTGAGAATGAGCCTGCTCCAGCCTTGCTACTCAACAAAAACACGTATTTCATTTAATCACCATTCATATTATAATATAAACATAAATTGCTGTACATAGAATTTTACAAAAAGGATGATGTCATGAATAAATTTGTTTATAATATAATTTACGTGCTGATAGTTGTAGGACTTATAGCATTATTCGAAAGAATTTTTAGAAATAGAAAAGACAATCCGACGCTCAACAAAATTTACAAAATATTAGTGGTGATTTTTTGGATAATTGCTACTATCGTCACAGTCTTGCTGTACTGGGCAGGTTACGGATATTTCAAACAAGGAAATTCGTCAGTTGCAGTAAAGCTTTTTGTATTTGGAATTTTGATGACGGTAAGCGTTGGATATAAGATTTATACTTTGATTGGAAATAAAAATGAAAATAATTAATGAACTTAAATCTCTACAAGATTTTAAATATCGTGATTTTCAAGCAAAACTAATTCCTAATATCGACAAGTCAACGATAATTGGAGTTAGAATGCCTGATTTGAGAAAACTAGCGAAAAAAATCGATGAAAAACAGGTACAAATTTTCATGGAAGATTTGCCGCACACATATTACGAAGAAAATATGCTTCATTCTATTTTGATTTCCAACATGAAAAATTATGACGATTGTGTAGATCACTTGGAGAGATTTCTTCCGTTTGTCGATAATTGGGCGGTGTGCGATTGCATTTCGCCGAAAATTTTCACCAAAAATACCGACAAATTAATCGAAAAAATAAAATTGTGGGCACAATCATTTCACCCTTACACTATTAGAGTGGCTATTTGTCTTTTGATGAAATATTTCTTGGATGATGAGTTCAAGGTAGAGTATTTGAAAATAGCGACTGATATCAGAAGCGAAGAATACTATGTAAATATGATGATTGCGTGGTTTTTTGCGACAGCATTGGCAAAACAATGGGACGATGTTGTATTCGTGTTGGAAGATAATTTGCTGGAGAGTTGGACACACAATAAAACCATTCAAAAAGCGAGAGAAAGTTTCAGAATTACACCAAAACAAAAACAATATCTAAAATCGTTAAAGAAAAGGAGATAAGATGCGAAGAAAAGATCGTGAAATCACAAGTTTTGATGAACAATTGAAGATAATTGATCAATGTGATGTGGTAAGGCTTGGACTTATGGATGATGACGGCTATCCGTATATTTTGCCGCTTAATTTTGGATACGAAGTGATTGACAATGAATTGGTTTTGTATTTTCATGGAGCGTTGGAAGGCTACAAATACGAACTCATCGACAAGAACAACAAGGCTTCTTTTGAGATGGATTGCAATCACGATTTGTATTCCAATAGAGAAATAGGATACTGCACGATGAATTATTCGTGCATAATGGGCAAGGGTGTAGTCGAATATGTGACAGATCAGCAAGAAAAATTCAAAGCACTAACTGTGATGACGGACAAATATCACGTGGAACATTTTGAATTCAATCCAAAAGCAATTCCGAGAACTAGAGTTTTTAAATTAACAGTTACATCTATGACTGCAAAACATAAAGAAATGAAAAAATAAACTTATAAAACACAAAGACTATTAATCAAAAATGCTTGACAGTATAACTTTTAAGTTGTATACTGAAAAAGTAGTAAGTAATTAAGGTAGTGAATCAAAGTTTTGTAAAATATTTTATTCTCTTAAATTAATTAGTTATCACAAAAAATAAAATTGTACAGTGGTACGGTTATTCTACGGAATAACAAGGAGGATATTATGAGTAACGGAACAGTTAAATGGTTTAATTCTACTAAAGGATTTGGATTTATAACAGGAGAAGACAACAAGGACATTTTTGTTCACCAAAGTGCAATCCAACAAGAAGGATTCAGAACATTAGAAGAAGGACAAAAAGTTTCCTACGATGTTGAAGCTTCTGAAAAAGGCGACAGAGCAGTTAACGTAGTTAAATTATAATACAACAAGGTTCAATCATTTTGGTTGGACCTTTTTAATTTTTAGAAAATGGGTATAAATGTACTGTAGGAACGTCGCAATATTTTTAAATCAAGAAAGGACACAAAATGGCAAACACAGAACAAAAAATTATGGATTTAATTCCAGAAGAATTGAAGAACAAAATACCAGGATTTTTACAAGGTAGTGCACTATCAGAAATAGTAAACAAAGTAAAAGAACAACACCCTGATCTTTACAAAAAAGTTGAAGAATCAGAAGGTCAAATCCCAGAAGATGTAAAACAAAAATTGACAGAAGTTTTCAACAACTTCATTCAACAAAAGTAATTAATAGGATATTCCAGTACGCGTGAAAATGTGTACTGGTTTTTTGTTTGTCAAAATATTACAAAATCTCATAAATGTGATATATTAGTATTAGATTTTTAAAAATTACGGGAGGAATAATATGGATTTTGAAGAAGTAATCAAAAATCGATATTCTTGCAAAAAATATAGCGACAAAAAGGTAGAAAAGGAAAAACTGGACAAGATTTTGGAAGCTGGAAGACTAGCTCCGACAGCGAAAAACTTACAAGAACATCACATTTATGTAATACAATCAGAAAAAAATTTGAAGAAAGTCGACGAAGTGACACCTTGTAGATACGGCGCAAGTACAGTTTTGCTTGTAACATTCGATAAGACAAACGTGTTTACATATCCTGGAGATAGAAGAGATTCCGGAATAGAAGATGCGACAATTGTCGCTACTCATTTGATGCTTGCAGCGAAAAATCAAGGATTGGAAAGTTGTTGGATTAATTTCTTGGATCCAGATATAACTCACAAGAAGTTCCGACTTCCTGCAAAAGAAGAAGTACTAATGATGCTAGATATCGGCTATCCTGATGAAGATTCTGAAATCAATCCACTTCACGACAAAAGAAAAGATTTGTCAGAAACAGTAACATTTATTTAAATCGCAAAACGACTCAGTCACATTAATGACTAAGTCGTTTTTTGATTGCTCACTTGGTAAAAATAATTTGCCAATTCTTCTGTACTTTCCACGCCGCCTTTTCTAATCCAATGTAAAATAATTCCCGAATTCAATGACAAAAAAACCTCCGTCGAATAATCTTTTGGCAAGAACGGGTGATTGTCAATCGAATGCTTCAACTCCGGAAGTGTTTCAATCAACGCCAACAAAAACTTCCTCAACATATCGTTGATATAATTGTAGCTGTTCATCGTCAACGCGTAAATAAAATCGAAATCATCCTTTACATAATCGATAACCTTTTTGATGATATCGTAAGAATATTTGCTGCCGACTTTTTCCGACATCAAAATCTCCTTCAATTCCTCGAAGATTTCCTCCACCAAATTATCCACCAAATCCATTTTATCATCGTAGTGCAAATAAAAAGTTCCACGATTGATGCTAGCCTCTTTTGTCAATTCGCTCACAGAAATATCATTCAAACTTTTCTCGTTCAACAAAATCGTCAACGCTTTTTTTAATTTGTCCCTCGTATCTGTTTCTCTAATCATAAAATCTCCTTAAATCAACAAACTGTTCACTATTGTTTTGTTACAATTCTACTTTTAATATAAAATAATTTATAAGATAAATCAACACATTGTTCATATAAGAGGTGAATCATGGCATACATTGAAATGAAAAACAGCTACAAACGCTATAAATCAGGACAATCCGAAATAATTGCAAACAACGACATATCGTTTGAAATAGAAAAAGGAGAATTGGCGATCATTCTCGGCTCATCAGGAGCGGGCAAATCAACCGTTTTAAATATTCTCGGAGGAATGGATACAAATGACGAAGGAAATGTACTAATAGATGGCAAGGATATTAGCACATTCAACGAAAAGGAGCTGACGAATTACAGAAGAAATGACGTAGGATTTGTGTTTCAATTCTATAATCTAGTTCCAAATCTAACCGCCAAAGAAAACGTGGAACTAGCATCTGAAATTGTAAAAGATGCTTTAGATGCAACGGAAGTCTTACAATCAGTTGGACTTGGAGAAAGAATCGACAACTTCCCAGCGCAATTATCAGGTGGGGAGCAACAACGTGTCGCAATCGCACGTGCAGTTGCGAAGAATCCCAAGCTATTATTGTGCGACGAACCAACGGGAGCTCTCGATTATCACACAGGCAAGCAAGTTTTGAAAATCTTGCAAGACATGGTTAGAAAAGAAGGCGCGACAGTCGTTATCGTTACGCACAACCAAGCGTTGGCTCCGATTGCAGACAGAGTTATTCACATGCACGACGCGAAAATTCGCAATATCGACTTGAACCCAAACCCACAAAATATAGAAACGTTGGAATACTAAAATGAAAAAGAAAACATTGAACAAGACGATTTTCAAATCGTTTATAGAATCTAAGGGACGATTTTTGTCGATAATGTTGTTGATGATGCTTGGATCCATGACACTTGTCGCACTCAAAGTCACAGGCCCCGACATCGACAAATCGGCTAACAAATACTACGAAGATTATAATTTGTCCGATATCAATGTCATCAGCGATTACGGAATCACGGAAAATGATGCGAAGGAAATCGACCAAATCAAAAACATCGCAGACGTTGAATATGGATATTTTTCAGATGCGACGATAGGTGACACGCCAACATCATTCAGAATATTTTCTAATACTAAAAACATATCTAAGTTTGAGCTTGTGAGCGGCAATTTCCCACAAAAAATCAGAGATATAGCACTTACTGACCAATACAAATCAAAATACAAAATTGGAGATAAAATCAAATTCAAAGAAAAAGACGAAGACAGCAAGATTTTGAAACAGGAAGACTTCACCGTGACGGGATTTGTGAATTCTACGGAAATCATCTCCAAGACAGCCTTGGGAAATTCCTCTGCGGGATCTGGAAACTTGGAAGGCTACGGAGTTGTAACAACAGACAACTTCGACACAGACGTCTACACCATTGCACGTGCGCGTTACAAAGATGTGCGTGGGCTTAACTTCACAGACAGTGAATATACAAGAAAAGTCGACAAACATCAGAAACAACTCGACGAGATTTTGAAAGACAACGGCAAACAACGACTCGAAGAAATCAAATCCAAGGCAAATGATAAAATCACAAAATCCAAGAAGAAAATAGAAGATGCCAAGAAAGAAATCGCAGATGCAGAGAAGAAATTATCCGACGGACAAAAGAAAATCGACGACGAAAAATCAAAGCTAGTATCAGCTAAAAAACAAATCGCAGAAAAGGAATCTGTCATCAAAAATTCAAAACACCAAATCGAATCGGCAGAAAGCCGCCTTCAAGCATCTAAGAAACAATTGGACGATGCGAAAATTCAGCTTGACAATGGACAAAAGCAATTGGATTCTAAGAAAAAAGAAGTCGAAGCAAACAGAAAGAAGCTATCACAAGCAAAATCGACCCTTGATGCC
Source organism: Finegoldia sp. P3-F-LR (assembly GCF_052932165.1). Taxonomy (NCBI): domain Bacteria; kingdom Bacillati; phylum Bacillota; class Tissierellia; order Tissierellales; family Peptoniphilaceae; genus Finegoldia; species Finegoldia sp. P3-F-LR. The sequence goes on from NZ_JBRFJE010000017.1 coordinate 31,389, forward strand.
ACGAAAGCAAAGTTAGATTCATCAAACGTCCAAATCCAACAAGGAAAAGTAAAGCTACAACAAGCAAAGCAAAACCTTGAACAAAAGAAAGCAGAACTAAAAAAGCAGGGAATAAATCCAGAAAATGTTCCAGAAATTCAACAGGCTGAAAGCTCAATCACAGAACAAGCTCAAGTAATACAACAATCCGAAGCTCAGTACAACCAAGGATTGGCGAAGTACAATCAGGGACTTCAACAATACAAATCTGGAATGAAAAAAATTGATGAATTTGATTCGTCACAAGCTAAACTTAACGAGAAGAAAAAACTCTACCAAAATTCTGTTGCGAAATACAACTCTGGACGCAATCAGCTCAACGCATCCAAAACAAAATACCAAAACGGAATTGCACAGCTGAATTCATCAAAAAGACAAATCCAAGAAGGATTGAACAAAATCTCATCGTCACAAAAAGAACTTGACGACAAGAAAAAAGAATTTGAAACAGAAAAGAAAAAAGCCGACGACAAAATCCAAGACGCAGAATCCAAAATTCACGATGCGCAAATAGAAATCGATGGATTGTCGTTGCCAGAATATTCGACATATACAAGAAGAACAATGCCAGGCGGCGACGGAATAAAAATGGTCGAAACGACATCATCGGGAATCACGAAAGTAAGTAACTTATTCCCTGTAGTGTTGTATCTTGTCGCAGCTCTTGTAACAGTCACGACAATGACACGATTTGTCCAAGAAGAACGAAACAACGCAGGAATTTTGAAGGCGTTGGGATATAATGATGCTGATGTAATCAAGAAATTCGTTTTATACGGGCTAATCTCCGGAGGATTGGGCACGATTTTGGGAACGCTACTTGGAACGTACGCACTTCCGTACATTTTGTGCACGTCGCTTTTGGCAAACATGACGATACCACCAGTCAAGTACTATTTTTCATTCAAAATACTTGGTTTATCGGTGCTTTTCGCGATACTTTGCAGCGTACTCCCAGCGGTTTACATCTCAGTCAAAGAACTAAGAGAAACAGCGGCACAACTATTGCTACCGAAACCACCGACAAAAGGCTCCAAGATTTTCATGGAAAGAATCACACCGTTGTGGAGCAGAATGACCTTCACGCAAAAAGTCACAGCTCGTAACATCTTCAGATACAAGCAAAGAATGTTCATGACGATATTCGGCGTTGCAGGATCCGTCGCGCTATTATTCGCAGGGCTTGGGATTTCATCCTCAATCAACGGCATCCAAACCAAACAATACGGACAAATCATCCAATACGATGCAGTAGTTGCGAAGAAGGATTTCGTTACAGAAAAAGAACAACAGAAAATCGACCGATTATTAAAATCAGACGACATTACAGGCTACATTCCAGTTCATTTTGAAAATATCACGAAAAACATCAAAGGAATTGACGACGAACAAACAATCACGATGCTTGTCACACACACGGACACATTTTCTCCGTACATCAATTTGGAACACAAAAACTCCGAAGATATGCTCAAAATAACAGATGATGGCATCGTCGTATCGCAGAAACTTGCCGATTTGATGAAAGCAAAAACAGGCGACACAATAACGCTAAAAGTCGCAAATCAAGATAGAAAATTCAAAATAGCACAAATCACCAAAATGTACGCCGGACACTTTATCTTCATGAGTGACGACTACTACAAAAAATCAGTTGGCGAAAAAGTCGACGACAACAGCTACTTTATCGCACTCAAGGACAAATCCAAAGCAAACGTTGAAAAAGTCACAGCGAAATTCATGGCATCAAATGGAATCAAAGCCGTGTCACAAAACACCAACGTCATCATACAAGTTGAAACCATGACCAACTCGCTCACGAAAGTAATGACAGTGCTAACTATAATGTCGCTATTACTTGCAATAGTAATTCTGTATAACTTAACCAACATCAACGTAGCTGAAAGGATCAGAGAATTATCCACGATAAAAGTATTGGGATTTTTCAACAATGAAGTAACCATGTACATCTATCGTGAGACAATCTGCTTGTCAATTATTGGAATAATCGCAGGAATATTTGGCGGGAAAATACTTCACAAAGTAATCCTCGAAAAAGTTGCACCAGCGGAAATATTCTTCAACCCAAACATCGAAGTGTGGGTATATATCTTACCGGTAATTTTAGTAATTGTTATACTCTACGCATTGGGAGTAATAGTCAACCACAAATTGAAAAAAGTAGATATGCTTGAAGCATTAAAATCAGTAGATTAAATAATGGAAGTAGAAAACCGTGTTTGCAAGGTTTTCTACTTTTTTTCAATTCCACATTTTCGCACCACACATACATCACACAGGGACAGGGAAACACAAAAACTCGTAAAACGCTCATCTGTCTACAAAAATTGATAAATTCATCGCTTATGAAACTAAAATCGCAAACTCGCTGACGCTCAAACAGTGCGATTTTTTAACGTTTCATTTCACTAGAATTTATTTCAATTTTTTCCGAATGATTCGCTTATTTACGATGTTTTTGGTTTGTTTCAATGCTAAATTATTCAGCAAACATTCTCCATCTACTTTTTTCTTCCCCGTTTTCGTAGCACATTCGTCTGGCTTACAAAAAATGGAAAATTCTAATCTCAAAATCCTAAAATTTGAAGCACGCTTCGCTTACGCGGTCAAATTTTGGGCGGATTTTTTCGATTGAATTTTGCACAATTTTTAACGTCTCATTTCGCTGAAATTTATTCCAATTTTTTCCGAATGATTCACTTATTTACGATGTTTTTGGTTTATTTACGAAAATCACAATCGCACGACGTATACTTTTTTTAACACCATCAAAACACTAACAACATTTCACCCTACATCCCCAAAAGCCCCAATATTGTGGTAAAATAAACTAAAGAAATTATCGGGGGAGAAGGCTATGATTAAAAAAATCGTTAAGGTGGATTACAATGACAAATACGACGATGAGCTGGACAAGCTCAGAGTATCTGTGTCGATGCTTTTACTTGAACGCGATAATTTATTGTTTCATGAATGCAAGAATATTGAAGCTGAATACGTTCTGAAATTCGGAAAGCTTGAATACAAGGTATATGAAGCGGAATGTGAGTATCGCAGGCTGAAAAGAAAGCTGGAATTAATTATAACTTCTCGTAATCACAATAAGCCTATCGATTTGGATACGATTGACGAACAACTTGAAAAAGAATTGGAGGAATTCTACAAGATACTTAACGCTAAGCTTGGAGAAATCGAAGATGCGAAAATTCGCCAAGGGTTACCGCGATTATCCGTTGAGGAAGATAAGGAACTAAAATCTCTCTACAGAAAACTAATTAAAAAACTACACCCAGACATGAATCCAAATGTCACAGAATACGAAAAGGAACTTTTCAACAAGGTTGTAGAATGCTACGAAAACGGGAACTTGCTTGAATTACAAATGATAGAAATATCATTGGAGGATAAATCAATCACAGTTGAAAATTCCCTTGAAGAAAAACAAAGACTCACCAAATTAGTTGACAAACTCACCTCACAAATTCAAGAAATCAAATCGACTTATCCATATATATTAAAAGAAACATTGGTAAACAAAGAAAAAACCATCGAACGATACAAGGAACTTAACGAAATGTTCGACAGGTATTCTTATGAAATACAAATATACACCGAAGAAATCGAAAACTTTCTGAAAGAGGAATAAAATGAGTGACATCATAAAAAAGAACAACGATTATTTGAGAATAAAATACACTGATGGACATGGCTTAGCTGGAATCAAACCGTTCCAACGTGATATTTTGCTGTTCGATACGCATATCGCAGGGACCACACACATCGAAGGAATGGACGAATTAGAAAAGCACATCCACATAGGAGATAGGCTGGAATTTTACAGACAACAGGACAACCCCTACGATGCTAACGCCATCGAAATCAGAAATGATATGAACGTAAAGATTGGATACGTACCAAAAGCTGACAACATTGTATTTTCACGATTAATGGACGCTGGAAAACTACTCTACGGCAAAGTAATATCCAAGGAAATATTGGATAATTGGGTCAAAATCCAAATCGAAATATATTTGCACGAAATATAGGAGAACGCAATGAACGTGATACTTACAAGCGACATAATGTCTCCTGACAAAAGACAACTTAACAGCCAAAATGGTTTTGTCGACAAAATCCACGAATACGTAGAGGATATCTACTGTCTGTACGTTCCATCAGATCCACACACACCACTTTTAACCAACACAATTAGCTCGCACCACAAAAGAGCCTTCGAAAAAAGTGGATTCACTGTAAAAGACTGGGAAGTACTATCCATTTACAAAAAATCAATCATACAACAGCTAATATCAAAATCTAACCTAATAATACTGGCAGGAGGTCACGTTCCCACACAGAACAAATTCTTCCATCACATACATCTTCAAAAATACATCAAAAACTACAACGGACTAGTGATTGGAATCAGTGCAGGGAGCATGAACAGTGCTGAAGAAGTATACGCACAGCCAGAAAATTTTGGCGAAGTCAAATCCACTCACTACCGTAGATTTCTCAAAGGACTAGGAATTGTGGATATATCTGTACTTCCACACTACAAAGAGATCAAACATCAACGAATCGACAACCAACGAATCATGGAAGATGTCACACTACCAGACAGCTACGGAAGAAAATTCTACGCCATAGAAGATGGAGCATACATCGTAGCCACAGAAAACATAATCTACGGAAATTGCTACGTCATAAAAGACGGCAAAATCAAAAAAGTATGTAACACAGCAGAAACAGTAAATCTACGAGGAGTAAATTAATGACAGAATTTTTCAGATACAACGAAGATGCCTACACCAATATCAACATAACATTACTAAGACTATCATTAGTCCTAGTAATTTTTTTGGCATACAAACTCAAACACAAAACCAACCTACTCAAACCGGCATTATTTGTTGGATTGTTTGGTCAAGTACTACTATTTGCATGGTACGCAGGAAATAATACACTTTTTATCAAAGAAGGATTGCCGCTGTTTCATTGCCGAATATCAGCAATCATGATGCTAATAGCTTACATTTTGCATAAGGACAAACTAATGCGCTACTTCGCATGGATGGGACTCATCGGAGCCATCATCGCATTTACATTCCCAGACCCATCCAAATACTTGTGGCCACACGTAACCAACCTTACCTATATCATCAATCATTTGCTATTAGGATATTGTGGAGCGACAATATTATTCACACAACAAACAACACTCAAACTAAAACATTCACTCATCATAACCACCATAATGAACGCATTGATCATGACAGTCAACCTAATAATCCACACAAATTACGGATACCTAGTACAATTTCCACAATCAGTACCAGTGAAATTCACACCAAAAGTCACATTCCTAATAATGACACTAATCATCACATCTTTGATTACAATTGCAGAAAAAACACACAACAAACTCGTACAAAACACACAAATAGAACCACAACTAACTATCCAACAATAATCGCACAACTATTAGGAGAAACAATGAACACAATCATCAAACCATTCGACACGCTTACAACACAAGAACTATTTAACATCTACAAACTCCGAGTCGACGTATTCGTAGTTGAACAACAATGCCCGTATCACGAAGTAGACGATATCGACACCATCAGCCACCACATATATTTGCAAAACGACAACTCAAAAATCTTGGCTTACTGTAGATTGTACAAAATAGAAGACACATTCCACATCGGAAGAGTAATCGCATCAGAAAGACGCAAAGGATACGGAACACAAATAATGAAAGCAGCGCTGAAATTTGCGGAGCAAACACTTCACGCAGATACAATAATCATAGAAGCACAAACCTATGCCAAAAAATTTTACGAAAAATTAGGATTCATTCAAACATCAGAACCGTTCGATGAAGATGGAATCCCACATATACAGATGAAATACATTGTACGTTAAAATACGACAACACACCAAGGACAAAAAACTTGGTGTTTTTCTTTGGAAAAAATAAAAATAAGAGAAAAAAATTACAAAAAAGTTACAAAAACAAATCTCATTTATACTAACAGTACCGATAGTGAACATCGAATAAACAGATACTTTAACATAAAAGCGTAAATACAAAGCATCTGACATAAATCAAACAAACTCAAAATCAAATAACATTGTGCTATAAGTACCACTGCTAGCAATAATTTTATAACGAAATTGACAGGTAAATATTTTCACAGATATCACAATATTCACATAACAACACTTCTAATAATTACCACACGAACATATAATAATATATAAAGAAAGAAATCGAAAAAAATTAGAACATAAAAATCAAAAACAAACTCAAAAAAATAATTTAAATTAAGCGAAATCTACCAATACAAACCAAGAAAAACCAAGAATAAATACATCTAATATCAAAAAAACATCAAAAATCCATTAAAAATATGTAAAAACACAAAAATTTCCCGAAAAAAGGTTGAAAATTTAATTCATTATAGTATAATAAAAGTTACATAGACACACGTTATCATGAAGTGAAAGTTTATTAAGTTATATTTTAGATAAATCAGCACTAAACTTTTATTAAAAAGCTTGATTTATTAAATTATTTGATTTAAAATATAATTACAAAGAAACAGTCATAAATGATACAAATATAAGTTTATGAAGGTTAAAAATTTTAGGAGGAATATACCAATGAAATTAAACAAAAAGTTATTGACAGCAGCATTAGCTGGTGCTTTAGTTGTAACAGCAGTTCCAGCTGGAACATTCGCTGAAAAGAATTCTAAAGAAAATTCTTACACTGAAGAATTAAACTTAACTAAACAACAAGCAGCTGCTAGAATGGATCAATTAGCTAAAAAAATCGCTGAACTTTCAGCTAGAAGAGCAGCTATTGTAACTCAAGAATGGAAAGCTGGAGAAACTTCTGAAGGTTTGATTGAAAAATTACAAAAAGAAGAAGCAGCAGCTAAAAAAGCTTATGAAGCAGCAAAAGCTAACTTCGAAGCAGCAGCAAAAGCATGGGAAGATGCAAAAGATGCTCAAGAAAAAGCTAGATTAGCTAAGAGAAAAGCTTTAGATGCTTACGATGCTAAAGTTGGCGAATATAATAAATTAGTTAAAGAAGCAGAAGCAGCTCGTGATGCAGCTAAAAAAGAAGCTAAAGAAAAATTTGAAGATACAATTGCTAGCGTAAATAGAAAATATGAAGTATCTCAAACAAATCTTGATAGAGCTGAAAATGAATTAGCTGCAGCTAAAAAAGCTTTAGAAACTATAGCTGATGAAGATGAAGATGTACCAGAAGGAACACAAGCACAATATGATCAAGCTAAAAAAACTGTTACAGACTTAGAAGCAAAAGTTGCTCAATTAAAAGTTGAAAGAACTAAAGCTCATGATGAAAAAGTTACAGTTGAATACACAGCTAAAGAAAACTTAGAAAAAGCTAACAAACAAGCAGATACATTGTTCCAAGCTAAACTTCAAGAATTAAACAAAAAATATAAATTAAATGATAACTATGGAGATGCAGCAGCTGAATTAACTCTTATTGAAAGAGCTAAATTAAAAGCAATCAAAGATTATGAAAATGCAAAAGCTAACGCTGAAGCAGCATTTGAAAACTATTTAGCAGCTAACAAAGCATATGAAGCAGCTTCTAAAGCATATGCAAAAGCTAACCAAAGAGCATACAAACTTACTGAAGAATTAAAATCAATTGAAAAACAATTAAAAGAAAACTATGTTAGAATTAACACTATCTTAAAAGATCAAAATCAAGGAATTAATTCTTTAGCTGGCAAATTAGATGCTGACATGATCAAAGAAATCGAAAACTTCGCTGAATTAAGCAAGAGTGAACAAGCAGAAGCTATTGCAAAATTACAAAAAGAATTAAACAAACTTAAAGAAGAATACGATAAAACTAAAGACGAAATCAAAGAAGTTAAATCAGTATACACTTACAAGTTTGCAGTAAAAGATACTGCTGGTAAAGGTGTACAAGGTTTGTCATTAACTTTCACTAACATCGAAGATAGTACAAAAGTTTACGTTGGAACTTCTGATGAAAACGGAGACATCGTTGTTAAGGGTATTGCTGAAGGAACTTACAAAATTGCTGTAACTCACGTTCCAACAGGATACAAAGTAGTTCAAAAAGGAAAAATGGTTTCTGAAGTTAAAAGTTTATTCAGACCAGAAGCTGAAGTAAAAGCTGAAAACAACGCTGAAGAAGCTAAAAAAGACGAAGCTAAAAAAGATGCTACAGTAGAAATTCCTGAATATGTAACTATCAAGGGTGGAAAAGAAGACAAAAAAGACGACAAAAAAGACGAAAAAGTTATCGATGGTGGAACAATCGTAGTTGAAAAAGAAAAAGACAACAAAGACGAAAAAGACAACAAAGATAACAAAAAACCAGAAAAAGCAGAAAAAGAAAACAACAAAAAACCAGCTAAACCAGCTAAAGAAAAGAAAGCATTACCAAAAGCAGGTGCAGCAGCTGAAGCAGCTACAATAGCAGCAGCAGCAATGGCTACTATGGGTGGAGCTTATCTTTCACTTAAAAAACGTAAATAATTTACGCAAATAGATTATACTAAAAAGATTTAGAGAGGACGTAAGTCCTCTCTTTTTTTTAAATTAAATAGACAGCTAGCATAATTCTTTTTAATTCAATAGATAGCTAACATAATTCGAAACAAATACTCGCATTAAAATTATTCTGATAAAAAAGCTAAAAAATAATAAAAATTCATATTCCCAAAATCATCTCTAAAATTTCATCAAATCTATTGTCACATTTTATCTAAACAAATTTAAATTCTGCGATAAATTGATTTGATTAATTTGTTATGTGATTTTAAACTAAAGAATTTTTTAAAAAGTTATAGTGAATTTGATTTTATTCCATTATTTTTTAATAAATTAAATGATTATTTAAAATTTTTAACCACAATCATAGAAATCATAATTTCTGAGTCGTTTCATTACTATTTGCAATTTACATAATCAAGAAAATAAAAGTATAACAATACATAATTTAGTATGATAAGAATAAATGCTCATAAGTTATCATAAGATTGTTTTTTAACAAGCAATTACAATAAAACGAAGAAATTCAACGAAATTTCTATTTGTTTTATTTACTATCATTTGGGTTGCAATTTTTGTTCATTGTGATAAAATATCCATACGAAGAATTGTTTTCTTAATTAATGTGATGAAAACTTCTGAACGAATCATTCTTCTTGTACATTAGTTTTCAAGCCAATTCCCGGGCTCTGCATTATTTAAAAAATAAAATTCTAAGTTCACAACTGTTGTGGTTTGATTTTTGAAACGGATTTAAAATGAAAATATTACAAAAAAGTAACACTTTTTTGATATGAAATTTTATTTTTGTTACAGAAATTAACCAACCAACAGAAAAAATTATAACAAGAAAGGAAAACGTAATGAATAACAAAAAGATTTTTGAAAAAATCATTACCGAAAAAAGAGCCAAAAGCTCTAACGAAAGACCAAAATACGGTCTTAGAAAGCTAACAGTAGGTGTAGTTTCATGTCTTTTAGGTTACATGATGTTCTTCACACCAAATGTTGTTGCAGCTGAAAAAGTTGAACAACCACAAGCTGTAGAAGCTACAGTTGAATCAACAGAAGTTGAAAACACTGAAAACGTTAAAGAAGAATCAGAACAACCAAAAGAAGAAGCTGCTGAATCAAAAGAAGCTGTTGATACAACAGAAGCTGAACAACCAGTTTCTCATGTACAAGCTTATTCTTCAAAAGCAACAGAAACAAATGCACAAGACAGAACTGTTAGAACAACTGCTGAAAAAACATCTGAAACAGCAACAGAAGGAAAAACAGAACAAGCAAAGCAATCGGATAGTTATGTACCTGAATTAGAAGCTATTAAAGTAGTAAAAGGTCAAAGTGTAGAAGACTACAGAAAAGCTTTTAAGAATCTTCCAGAAGATGCAACTATCAAAGTAGAAACTCCAGCAGATACAACAACAGACGGAGAAAAAATCGCTACAATTCAAATTACTTTTGCTGACCAATCAACAAAAAAAGAAATCATCACAGTAAAAGTATACGAAACACAAGAAGAACTTGATAAGTCAGAATTTGAAGAACTAGAATTTAGTGAACTAGGCGATAAACAACCAGTAACAGCTCCTAATGAAGCATCAGAAGAATTTACTGAAGATAAGGCTAAAGAAAACTGGGACAAAGATGTCCAAGATAAGAGCCGTTGGGCAATAGGAAAAGACCAAAGACTAGTTAGAGTAGGTTATAGTGACCCTATTAAAATGAGTGACATAGACTACGACGGAGTTTTTGAGGATGCTGATGGTAATACAGTTATAAGACTTGTTTATAAAGAAAGAGAAAGTGCTGAAACTGTAGTTTGGTACAGAGCAAGATTTAACTTTGGAGAATTAGACCAGTTTATAGACTATGATAAGTCCTATGTAGTCGGTTCAAGTCTTACAGGAAATGAAAAAGGAACATATAATCTAATCCCTGTTAATGACAGAAAAGAAAGAGAAATTAATCTTTCTGACGCTAGGGGCGACATAACAGCTGCTAGGTATAACCTACCTATCAACCTTGTCTTAAAAGACAAGATGAAAGTAGCAGACCTAGTAAAGAAAAACTATACTGTCCAAATGAGGTTAACTGATAAAGACGGCAAGAGGATATATGCCTACGCTCCTAAGAAAACTTCTATGGACTACTCAACCTATACCAAGACAACATCAGTAGCCCTTGAAGATAATATCAATAACACCTTCCTAAAGGGTGGTAAACAAAAAGATGGGAATAATGCAACAAGTCAAGAGACATTCTTCTCAGAATTTATTGCAAACCCTAAAGAATACAAGGATGAGTCCCAACTAGGTATAATTAGGACCCAATATTACGGAGATAGATCAGGTTTGAATGCTTCTCCAACAACAGGTGGCCAACCAATAGGATTTACACAAGTATTTGACAAAAACCTTGTTAATTACTTAAAAGCAGATGATGCTGGAAATATCGCCTATGTCAACCTCCTAACAACAGGTAGAGAGGTGTCACCATACGCACACAGATTTGGTATTAAGAAGAGTGATATAAACTACACAAAAGACGGAAAGAGTGCTTACATTGTTATAGCTCCAAATGCCTACCAAAAAGATGGCCTTAACAAAGTAGAAGTCGAAAAACATGACCAATACACAATGCTACAAGGCTTCTATATCTCTTCAATAGACTATGTAGTGGATAAGACAAAACTTGCTGAAACTTTTAATGAAAATAAAACCAGAAAACTGGACTATTCAATGATGTCTGGTTGGACAAACCCTAATAACGAAGGCTGGACTGTTTATGAAAAGAAATATGAAAATGGTTATGTAGCTAGAAAAGGCGAATCATTCTTAGTAAATACAACCACTATGCCAGAAGGTGGCCAAATTATGATTAAGATTGGCGATTCTGACCAAGCTATAATCAGAAAGCAACAAGGTTACTACACTTATAAAGCTGGCGGTACCGACAATGCTATAGAAAAAATAGAAACAATCTCTAAAAATGGAATATTTAAATTTACATTAAGAGAAGGCGCTACTATCAAGGCTGGCGATACTCTTAAAGTTTATATGCCTTACACAGCTGACCATAAAGATCCAGTAAACTTTATGGAAGTAAGTAATGGTACCGAAAGAGATCAAGGCGCAGCTACTTTAGATTTAGACTATGATAAACAAATTTTAACAACTCATATTTTTAAAGACTACAAAGTAGACAGAGGCTATTATAAGGTTAGATATACTCCTAAAGGAAAGACTGAGGAAGCTTCCTTTGAATTTAAAATAGTAGGCAAGAGCATAGTAAAATGGGAAGAAACAGATAAAAAAATGATAAAGGGATTGCCTAATAGAGCAGTAACTAAAGCTGAGGGCAATTTCCAAATAGATTTAACAAAAGTAGAACCAGGTACAGATATAATTATAGAATCTTATAATTCAAATGGAGAACTCCAAGCAGGTGAAACTTCATCAATTAGATACTCAAATCTAGCCAAGATTGACCAATATAAGGACCTAACTTGGACAGACTCATCTGATAAATTATCTATCCTATCAATAAATAAGTCACTTTATAAACCTTACCAAGTTATCTTTACAAATGATTATGTAGAAGGAACTGATGATTTCTATAAAGATCCTCATGTAATGCCAACAGATAATGCTAACTTCATGACTAATACATCCAAAATCCAAGGTTATACTAAGTATGATGGTGGATTAATAAGGATGCGTACTGAGCTTATAAATAATGAAGCACTACTAGGTAAGGCACAAGCCTTAGCTGATGAATATGATGATAAGGGAAATCTTACAACTGACAATAGTTCTAATATAGACCTTAAAGGTGAAGGTTATAGGGTATACAGATATGATATTGACTTAAATACCCTAGGAACAATCGGAGCTGGAGCTATAGCGCCAAGAGATGCTGCAGGAGAAGATAATTCTCACAGTCTAAAATTACTAAAAGATAAGAAACTTTATTTCAACGCATCAGACGGATCATCACTACCAACTGAATTAGTTGAAGCAAGAGTAAGAACAAGAGTATTATTTGATACAACAGAAGGACAATTTGAAGATGCAAGCAAAAAATCAATAAGAATTGCCCCAGACAACGTAAAATATCTTGACGATGAAGGATATGTAGCTAATGGATTTACTGGTGCCAATGTAGCAGCTGGTACAGGTGATGAATTTGTAAAAGATCCAACAGCAGAAGGAAAAACATTCTTAGGTTGGGTAACTGAAGCAGGTAAAGCTGAACTTGGAGCAACAACTGTTAAATCAGCTGCCTTCAACAAACTTGATGCTTCAATGAAATTCACTTCTGAAACACCTATAACCACACACCTAGTAGTTTACGCAATTTATTCTAATGAAAAACTAGTAACATTTGACGCTAACGGCGGTAAATTTGCTGACGATTCAACTACAAAGACAGATGATATAAGCGATGGAGTAAACAAACCAGCTGATCCAAAATTAGAAGGAAAAGAATTCGTTGGTTGGGCAAAGACAGCTGATGCTAAAGAAGCAGATGTTATCGATGTAACAAAATTAACTGAACCAACAACAGTATATGCTGTTTGGAAAGACGCTGATGAACAAACATCAGCAGAACCAACAATTACTGAACCAAAAGCAGGAGATACAAGTGTAAGTGGTACAGGAGTTCCAGGAGCAACAGTTGTATTAAAAGATAAAGATGGTAACAAGATTGGTGAAGCAACAGTTGATAAAGATGGTAAATGGACAGTTGACAATATTCCAG
>NZ_JBRFJE010000018.1:0-35549 GCF_052932165.1 Finegoldia sp. P3-F-LR
CAATTGCACAAACTACTATTACAGGCCACATTCCCATAAGAGCATAGAACACGCCGAGTAATAAGAAATATAAGAATGCTGTTCCTCTTTGTGCGACTTGTTTACACATTATTACAAAAACTGGTGCAACAATCATTGTTGGAAGTGCCGATGATAAATACAAACTAGGAATCATTCCAAAAGAACCTGTCAAAAATCCTAATCCCATTGTTAATACAAAACCAATAACAGAAAATACTGCTATTTTTACAATACCTTTTAAATTCATTTTTCTCCTCCTTGAATAAATATAATATTTTTTTCTGCTTAAAAAGCAGCATGTTGTCAATTTGTATAAAATTAAATCTTTAATATAACTAAGTTATATTTGATGCAAAAAAATTTTCCATTTTACAAACCTCGTATTTTGCCCCATCCTTCATTAAAGAATTTTGAAATTAGTTTGGCATTTAATTCTACTTCTTCTCTGCTTTTAGAATGAACAGCAACTTCAGATAAAGCATAAAAATATGCATGGTTAATTAAGTGAATTCCCATATCGGTTATTACACTACCGACACCATCTTCACCGTAAATCATGCTTAATATTTTGATGTGATTTTTATCTTCTATTTCCACGAGTTCATCTAAAAAATTACTGTATTTTGTTCCATAAGAACCAAACACTAATAACTCAAACGCATCTTTATTTTCAAAAAAATACAAGACCATCTTAACAGCACCATGTGCTTTAGAGTCTAAAATTTTATAAATGGTTTCTTTCCCAAGTGGAACTTCCTTTTTATATGTCTCAAAACTCTTATCCTCATACGTAGCATAGTATTTTCGTATTTGGCTTACAATCGGCTCAACTAACTCAGAAAAAAGTGCTTCCTTATCCTCAAAATGACCATAAAACGCCCCAGTAGTAACACCTGCTTCTTTGCAAATAGCTCTTAAATTTGCCTTTTCAAATCCTTGTTCTTTGAAAATTTTCTTACCGCTATTAAGAATCCTATTATGAGTTACTTCATAATCTCCGTTTGCCATGATTTGCCCTCCTTCCTTTAAATATAACTTAGTTATATTATAGCACTTGTTGTGTTTAAAAGTCAAGATATTGATATACATACATTGACTTTTATGTTATAATTATATAATGAATTCAAAACTTGCTTAATGCTTGCTATCTAATTCTTTCTTTTGTAGCAAGCACAGTAAGTGTACGGACACTTACGAAAAAATTAATGGAGCAGACCTTTACGGAATGCTCCATTTTTTTAATTTTTACCTTGTTAGGGAGAACCCTAAGACCCCAAAATATATTTTATAAAGGAGAATAAAATGGCAAATAGATTTAGAAATGAAAGAATAGAAATTAAACTGACAAAGGAAGAAAAAGAAATTTTTGAAAAGAAAATGAAACTTGCTAATTGCAAAACTATGTCCCACTTTCTTAGAAAATGTGTATTAGAGAAAGAAATTTATGTAGTAGATTTAGAACCATTTAGAGATCTTCAATGGCTACTTTCAAATGCAACAAATAATATAAACCAGATTGCAAAAGCAACTAATACAACTGGTGTTATATACAAAAATGAAATTGAATCGATGAATAAACAGATAGAAAATTTATCAAGAGAAATATGGCAGATCCATTCCCTACTTCTTAATAAATCAAAAGAAAGTTCTGGTGATTAGTATGGCAATTACAAAAATACATCCTATAAAATCAACTCTAAATTTGGCAATAGATTACATTACTAAGAGCGAAAAAACTGATGAAAAAATCTTAGTATCTTCATTTAATTGTCATCCATCTACTGCCCATATCCAATTTATGAAAACACGAGAAGACAATGATACAAAAGGTACAGTTTTGGCTAGGCATTTAATCCAATCTTTTCTACCAGGAGAGGTTGATCCTATAAAAGCTCACGAAATTGGAATGGAGTTATGCAAGAAAATTTTAAAAGAAGATTATGAATTTGTTCTTGCAACTCATATAGATAGAGGGCATATTCATAACCATATTATTTTTAATAACGTTAATTACAAGACTGGTAAATGCTACCAATCTAACAAAAAAACTTACCATAAAATTAGGTATCAAAGTGATGAATTATGTAAAGAAAATAAGCTCTCAGTCATTGATGAATATTATGAAGCTTACAAGAGAAAATATAAAACTGCTGGTAAATCTTGGTACGAATATGACCAAAACAAGAAAGGAAATTCTTGGAAATCTAAACTGCAATTTGATATAGATAGAATGATTAATAAGTCTAAATCTTGGGAAGAGTTTTTGGAAAATATGAAATCTCTTGATTATGAAATTAAGTTTGGGAAACATATTGCTTTTCGCCATAAAGATAAGCAAAGATTTACAAGATCGAAGACCATCGGTGAAGATTATACTGAAGAGAAAATCAAAGAAAGAATAGATTTAGCTATTAAAAACAAAACTAATCCTATTAAAAAACGTGTAGGAAACGTCATTGATATATCTACTAATGAAAAAGCTCAATCCTCAAAAGGTTATGAAGTTTGGGCAAGAAAACATAATATCAAAACAATGGCTGATTCAATAATTAAATTAAGAGAACAAGGAATTAATTCAATTACACAACTCGATGATCTTATTAAAAAATCTGCAGATGATAGACAAGACTTGTTAGATGAAATAAAGAAAATTGAAGCTGAAATGAAGAGTCTATCTCAAGATATGGAAAATATAAATACTATAAACAAGTATCGTGAAATCTATAAATATCATAAGAAAAATCCTGAAGATAAACAATTTGCAGAAGAATATTATAGTGAACTTTCCGTCTATAAAATAGCTGCTAAAGAAATTTTAGAAAACTATAAAAAACTACCCAACACAAAAGAAATACTATCAAACCTTGATAAATTGCAAGAAAAAAAGAACACCCTTATGCAAGAGTATTCTTTAAATAAAGAACAATTTTCTGACCTTGTTCATTATAGGAAAAACTATGAAAATTATTATGGGAAGGAGGTGGAGAGGTAGCTGCTCTCCATCATCATTTATTACCAAGTTGATGGTTTATGTTCTATTCCATACTCAATTAAATCTTCAATATTATCTTTAATATCGCTATAAACATTTTTGCTTGATAAGTATACAGAATCAAAACATTTAACATACTTTGACAGTTTTTCACCTTCTAATGTTAAATAATCAAAAGGATTGTTGCCCTTATCATCTTGCTCTCCCAATGCATTCTCCAACTTGTGGATATAAATTCCAACAATACCTTTGTTTAACTCGTATGCTTTTTTTATTTCATAATTTATCCATTTTCTATTTGCTGTTTTTTCTCCAATCAAAACAACTAAACATGAACGCTTGTTTAGCTGTTCATCAATCCATTCTTTAATTTTACTTTCAGTTTTTTCTTTTACTTCCTCCCAGTCATTATCTGAAAAGGTAGAGCTACTGTCTACTTTCCCCATGTTGCGAACCTGTCCTGCCCTCCAATTATCATTGTCGTAATGAAAGCTAAAAAACACCTGTCTTTTTGCCATTTAAAACTCCTCCTTATTTAATATTTTAACTGCTTGTACTATGTTTTTAATAGACATATCTATATCGCCATTGCTTTGTTTATTTGCCTGTTCAATTGCACTTATTATATGTTTGTCTAAAATTTCTTGAGTTGTTTGTTTAAATATTTCTTTGGCTGCCCCGCCAGTATATTCAATAGGCAAACATACTAATCCATGTTTTTTACATAACTCAAATTCATCCATCACTCCATGTGCAATATCTTCTGTTTTTTTGTTTCCAAAAATGAATATAGCGATGCCACAATTTTCAATCATCTGCTCTCTATTTTCTTTATATAGCTTATCTAAATCAATACCTAATGAACTATTTTGAGGAAAAGGCATAAGCGTTAAAAAATCATTTATTTTGGACTTATGAGTCAAACAATAATCTGCAACTCCATTTAATACAAAATCACCGACACCTTTACCATATCCATTCACAATATGATAACCATTTTTTGATAGTTCAAAAGATAGTTTATGAATAAAATTTTCTCCAGTTTCCTGAGAATAAGTCGAATAGGAGTACGCACTACCCGATATAAATATTGTTTTCCTTCTAAATCTATCAACAAGAGTACTTAATATTTCAGTGATTTCATCATATTTATTTACTAAATATGTAAAAATACCATATCTATTTAGATCTTCAATTTGTAGCTCCTGTCTTGCTTTTTTGTATTCATAATCCTCATCGGTATCTTGGATCCTTTTCATAATACAGTAATGTTTTCTTGTATTCTTTTCATCGAGCAATACCCTCAATCTTCCAATTACATAGTTAAAGTTTGGATCTTCAAAACTAAATCCTAAAAATAGAAATGTCTTGGTAAGCAAATCTCCCTCTAAAACTTCTCTGAATAACTTTCTTTTGTTATATCCAAATTCTTCATAATCACTTCTTGTAAGTACTGCATCTTCAGGAGTTTCTACATCTCCGTGTAGTTTATAAACGATTGCATCAAAATCATGATTTGTGCCTCTTAATTGCTCATCTGTTGTTTTTACATAAGGCTTTTTCATATTATCTTCTAAAGCTTTTTCAATTAACTTATCATAATTAGTCGTCCAAAAAGTGGAAATCGGTAACTGTGATAATAGTTTATGATTATCAGTAGGTTTTAGTAATTGAGAAAATTGCACTTTGATCAAGTCATCTATTGATGTTCTCTTCTTTGAATTAGCATAATACTGAGCTAAGCTAACCAAATCATTTTCTTTTTCAACATTTAACCCAATTTCTTTTGCAGGCTCTCTTAGAAGTTCTTTCCAACTACAAAATCCAGCAGGAATTGATAGTCCCGCTCCAATGAATGCTCCCAATTCATCACTTTTAATGGCTTTTTCAATTTCTCTAATCAAATCTTTTTTAGATACTTCACCTTTAATAATAAACACCTCCCCTTATTTTCTCGGTCCTAAAAACTTATCTTCATTCATTTGAATTTTCCTTTATCCAATATAAATTAGCTTCCAGCAAATTTACAATATCTTCATCTGTTTCATAACATGTTAAATTTATCTTTTTTATAAGTTTACTATCAATAATTCTCTGAATTAGTGCCGCAGAAAGGATTCCAGAGCCAGCTCCTGGATCAAGAATAGATATTTCATCTCTTTTAATATTTAACTCAATTAAAGATGCCATAAATTTTGCTGTTTCTTTACTCGTAAAAAACTGTCCTATTCTTTTTCAAGTTTCTTTAGATGCGATCTTAATATATTCATTTGTCTTATCTAAAACATAATCAATCATTTTCATCTTTAACTAACTCCATAATTTCGCAAAGATTACAATTTAATCCTTCACATATTCTTAACAATACGTCAGTTGTAATATTCTCCCCATTTTTCATTTTATAAAATGTACTTCTACTAATATTTGTTTTTTCCATTAATTCTGTGTTATTTAAATCTAGGTCAATCATTTTTTTAAATAGCTTTTTATAGCTGATTTTTAACATGACTATCTCTCCATTCATGAATTCTGTATCAATTATATTATAGCATAAATCTTCACTTTTTTCATAATATTATTCACTTTTCTAAAACACAAATACAAAAAAATAAAGGCAGTCCGAAGACTGCCGATATTTATCTCTCTGTATCTTTGCTATGGTCTTTCTTAGTTGACTTAGTTTTGTCATCTGTCTTAAAGCTTTTTATTTGCCCTAATATGGACTTTTTATCTTTATCTTGACTCTTTACTTGTTCTTTTGATTTTAAGAGCTTAGAGGACAAAATACGGACATTCTTATGTTCCTTTCCGTTGTTATCAATACTTGTTTTTACTTGACCAAATATTTTAACAAAATCTCCTTGTTTTAGGTTCTCTAAATCTTTTGTCTTATCTCCATAGGCTGAACAATTGGTATAAACTTTATTCCCATCGTCATCTTTTGAAACAATTGAAAAATTACTTACTTTGAATTTTTCTCCATTTGCATTTTCTCTTTCAAGATTTTCTACTTTTCCAGCTATATTACCCACGAGATTTATAAGGTCGTCTTTTTCTTCAAGTGCATTGGTATTTTCAATGAGCTTACCTTGTTCTTTCATATCATCTATCATATAGTCAAAGTCATCATTTAATAGACCTGTTGTGTCTTTGATCATAAATAAAACATAGACTTCTTCAAGTGCCTTTTCATCATTAACACCTTTTTCTATACTCACAAGTGCTTTTATAAAATCCTTGTAGTTATCATTCATCATTTCTTGTAAGTTTTCTCTAATATCTTTGTATTCCATAATTTCCTCCTTGTACTAAATAAGGAGAGCCTTTCGCCCTCCTCTATCTTTCTTGTCCTTTTTCACTTTTTTCTTGATTTTTATCTTTTTCTTCTTCAGATTTAAATTTCGATATTTGTCCTAATATTGATGGCTTCTCTTCCCTTGCGTGAAGATTATCCTCTACATCATAAGTTGATTCAAAGTAATCACTATCCTTAAAATCATTGTCATACCTATCTGGTATTCCATCATTGTCAAGATCTTTTGCAAGTGGATCATAGAAATTTCCATCATCATCTATTTCTAGTCCTAGTGCTTGTTTTAAATCTTCTTCATCTACTGATACCAGATCATCAAAACTTGACATCTTTATGGCTTCAGTCATATCTTTAAGAGCTTGTGAATTAGATATATCTTCTTCTACAAAAGATTCTGTTCTAATCACAATATTATCTACATACTGAGTCCATGTTTTTTCTTCTAAATTTACCTCATATTGAATCGTGTGCTTACCATCAGGTGTTTCTGTATAGGCAAGTCCTATATGGCTTAAATCAGGGTATAATTTGTCAAAGTCTTCATAGCTATTAGATTCTGAGAACTCGTAGTTAGAATAATCAACTATCGCCCTCTTTAAATCTTCTAATAATGGTGATTGGTTTTCTAATTCTTCTACTTCTCCCATATCTAAAAGTTTATTAATTTCAGCTAATCTTAGTGTCTTATCCCTTAACTCATCTGCTTTTTCAAATGGTTTGGTCAATTCTACTTTGGCATTTTCTAAAGATTCTTTATAGTTTTCAAGGTTTTGATTTAATCTTCCAAGCCTTGCAGGCATTTTTTCAATAGCATTATCAAGTCTTGTTATATTGCCATCAGTAGAGTTTGAAAACTCTCCAAAGTATTCTGCTTTTCCTAGGAGTTTAAAAGTATGAGTATTAGTCATAAAGTTATATGAAACTTGTAAGTCTAAATTTCTATATTTACCAATAACCTTGCTATCATTTATCTTTACCTTTTTTATTTCTTCTAATAGCTTCTCTCCAGCTTCTTTCTTATCTAAAATTTTATTTGCACCAAGACTGATTGAAGTGAATTTACTATCTCCTTCTCCTAATTTCTCAACACTTGCAATATCTTCTTTAACTGCTTGTATTTCCATTTCAGTTTTTAAAATACTTTGAGGATAAAATTTATTTACCTTATCTTCAAGCTTATATTTATTAGATTTATAGTTTGCTTCCAGCATTTTTAGCTTTGTAACTTCGTTATCTAAATCCATAGATAAGGTTAGGAATGGAGGAATTATTGCCTTCATAACATCATCTGGAACTATGGATAAAAAAGATGAATCTGTTAGAAAATATATTAATGCAAGATGT
The DNA here is from genome assembly GCF_052932165.1 of Finegoldia sp. P3-F-LR. NCBI lineage: Bacteria > Bacillati > Bacillota > Tissierellia > Tissierellales > Peptoniphilaceae > Finegoldia > Finegoldia sp. P3-F-LR. Next base: position 7,671 of record NZ_JBRFJE010000018.1, read on the forward strand.
GAGTTTTTAGGAGCTATGAGGCTTCCTAATACAACATTTAAAGGACTTGCTGGTACAGAAGTTACTTCAGATATTATTTTCTTAAAGAAGAGAGATTCAGTTATAGAAAGAGATGATGATTGGATACACCTAGCAACTGATAAAAAGGGTTTGACTTACAACAAATATTTTGTAGATAATCCTCAGATGGTATTAGGGGATATGAAAGAAGTTTCTGGAAGATTTGGAAATACAATTACTTGTGATGAAAAAGAAGACGAAAATCTAAAGGATTTAATGGATCTTGCAAGTAAGGAAATATCTTCAAATTCAAAATATGAAGAGGTCGAACTATTGGAAGATGAAGAATTAATTCTACCAGCGACAGATGATGTTAAGAACTTTTCCTACACCATTATTGATGAAGAGGTCTACCTAAGAGAAAACTCAGTCTTAATTAAGCAGAATATATCAGATAAAAACAAAGAAAAGATAAAAGATTATCTTGATGTTATGAATGCCTTAAAAGATGTAATAGAAAAACAAAAGGACGATTTTTCTGACGAGGAAATAAAAGAATCACAAGCAAAGTTAAATGAAGTCTATGATAACTTTTCAAAGAAACATGGCTTTATTAACTCCTTATCAAACACTAGAGCCTTAAAGGAAGACTCAAACTTTCCTTTGGTATCATCAATAGAAATACTTGATGATGAGGATAATTTCAAAGCTAAGAGTGATATATTCTCAAAAAGAACAATCACAAAGGCAAAAGTAGTAGACCATGTAGACACTTCCCTTGAAGCTTTAGTCTTATCAGTTTCACAAAAAGGATATGTAGATTTTGAATATATGGAATCTATCACAAGTAAAGATAGGAACACCTTAATTGGTGAGCTTGAGGGCGAGATATTTTTAGATATTAAGGATACAGACCTAATAAATAACAGAATGCCCTTTGAGAACTTTGACAATGACGATCCATTTCATTTTTCATATGTATCGGCTGATGAATATTTAAGTGGTAATATCAGAGAAAAGATTGGCTACCTCAATTCATATATCGGAGAAATTGAAAATGTAATAGATTTAGCACCTTCTGAAAAGAAAGATACACTATTAAACGAGTTAGGCAAACTCAAATATCAAAGAGAAAAATTACAAGAAGTTATGCCTGAAGAACTTACTGCTTCTGATATAAATGTAAGGTTAGGAGCAACCTGGATACCTCAAAAAGATATAGAAGACTTTACTTTTAACCTTTTAAAAACACCAGGTTATGATAGGTGGAATATAAATGTTAGGTTCTCGCCACACTCAAGTGAATGGAATATTGAGGGTAAAAGTGTTGACTCGACTAATGACCTTGCTAACATGACTTATGGTACAAGTAGAGTAAATGCCTATAAGCTGATTGAAAATGCTCTTAATCTAAAAGATACAAAAGTATTTGACCAAATAATAAATGATGATGGGTCTAAGACTTCTGTATTAAACAAAAAAGAAACTATGCTAGCAAGTCAAAAGCAAGAGCTGATTAAAGAAGAATTTAAGAATTGGATATTTGAAGATCCTGATAGAAGATATAGGCTAGAGAAGATTTATAATGAAAAATTCAATTCAATTAGAAATAGAGAATTTGATGGTTCTAACTTAACTTTTGATGGAATGAATACTGAAATTAGACTTCGAGAACATCAAAAAAATGCAATAGCTAGGACTCTTTATGGTGGAAATACACTACTTGCCCATGTAGTAGGAGCAGGAAAAACTTTTGAAATGGTAGCTTCTGCTATGGAATCTAAAAAGTTAGGACTTGCAAGTAAATCATTATTTGTAGTTCCTAACCATCTAACTACTCAAATTGGTAGGGAGTTTATGCAATTATATCCGTCAGCAAATATTATGGTGGCCGATAAAAAAGACTTCCAACCTAAAAATAGAAAAAGATTTATTGGCAGGATTGCAACGGGAGAATATGATGCAGTTATTATAGGACACTCTCAATTTGAAAAAATACCAATGTCTAAGGAATACCAGGTAAGGCATATACAAGATCAAATAGATGATATAGTTTCCTTTATTGATGAGAACAAAAGAAATAGAGGAGAAAATTTCACAGTAAAACAACTGGAAAAGACAAAGAAGAAACTCTTGGTAAGACTTGAAAAACTAAATGATGACTTTAAAAAAGATGATGTAATAACCTTTGAAGAACTAGGAGTAGATAAGTTATTTATAGACGAAGCTCATAATTACAAAAACTTATTTTTGCATACCAAGATGAGAAATGTTGCGGGTATCGGTCAGAGTGAAGCCTTTAAGTCTTCGGATATGTATATGAAATGTAGGTATATGGATGAAATGACAGATGGCAAGGGAGTTGTTTTTGCTACTGGTACACCAATATCAAATTCAATGACAGAGCTTTATACCATGCAAAGATACCTTCAGTATGACGATTTAAAGGCAAGAGGATTAGAACATTTTGACGCTTGGGCTTCTACTTTTGGAGAAACAGAAAACACCTTTGAATTATCTCCAGAAGGCACTGGTTATAGGCAAAAGACAAGATTTTCAAAGTTTTATAACTTGCCAGAGTTGATGAGCATGTTTAAAGAAGTAGCAGATATAAAGACTTCAGATATGTTAAATTTGCCAGTACCAGAAGCAAACTTCGAAGTTATTAAAACAAAACCTACTGAGGAACAAAAAGAAATATTAGAAGCTATTTCAGAAAGAGCTGATGCGGTTAGAAATAACCAAGTCGAGCCTACAGAAGATAACATGCTAAAGATTACAAATGATGGTAAAAAACTTGCCCTTGACCAAAGATTAATAAACCCACTACTTCCAGATGATCCTAATTCGAAGGTAAATGTATGTGTAAAAAATATCTTTTCAATCTGGGATAAGACAAAAGAAAATTCATCGACCCAATTAGTATTTTCAGATATGTCTACACCAAAAGGAGATGGAGAATTTAATATCTATGATGATATTAGAAATAAGCTAGTGAATATGGGAATACCTAAAGAAGAAATAGCCTTTATCCACGAAGCAGATACAGACAAACAAAAAGATGAATTGTTCTCTAAGGTAAGAAGAGGAGAAGTAAGAGTCTTATTAGGTTCTACTCAAAAAATGGGAGCAGGTACAAATGTACAAAATAAACTAATAGCCTTACACGATTTAGACGTCCCATGGAGACCGTCTGACCTAGAGCAAAGAAGTGGTAGAATTGTTCGTCAAGGTAATGAAAATGATAAAGTCAATATCTTTAGATATGTAACAGAAAATACCTTTGATTCTTATTTGTGGCAGACGATAGAGAATAAGCAAAAATTCATTTCTCAAATTATGACTTCAAAAACTCCAGTAAGAGTTGCAGAAGATGTTGATGAAGCAAGTCTATCTTATTCAGAAATTAAGGCTTTAGCCACTGGCAATCCTCTAATTAAAGAAACTATTGACTTTGCAAAAAAATAATCGTGAATCAGAAAGTTATTTCTGTTATATTCACGATCGTTAACTTTAAAATCTCCAAAGGGAACATTTCCTATTACCAAGTCAAAGAAATTATTTGAGAAATTTGTTTCTTCAAAGCCTTTAATCTGAATATTAGCTTCAGGATAAAGTTCTCTTGCTATTCTTCCGCTTAGGCTGTCTTTTTCTACTCCATAAACTTTAGACGCTTTCATTTCACTTGGCATATTACCAATGAAATTACCGACTCCTGCAGATGGTTCAAGGATATTTCCAGTCTTAAATCCCATATCTGTTAGAGTCTTATATATTCCATCCATTACCTCTCTAGGTGTATAAAACGATGTTAAGGTAGACTCTTTAGCATTCAAATACTCTTCATGTGTTAAATTTTCTTTTAAAATGTTTCTTGCTTCAAGCCATTGTCCTCCCTTTTCTTCATCAAATACATCGGCAAGACCTCCCCAACCTAGATAATCAGCAAGATAGGCTTGTTCATATTCTCTTGGACTCCTATTTTCATTTTCAAGTCTTTTTAGCATTTTAATAGCTTTGATATTTTTATCTAGCTTTTCTGATGGTGTAAGGTATTCTGAGTAGATATGATTTTTCAAGTCATAATTTCTAGCAAAACTTAGCCTTTCCTTATTAGGTTCATAGCCTAGATCTTCTTTTCCCCTCAATAAGTTTTCGGCAGCTTCCCTAGGCACATTGTATCTATCCATCATTTGGTCAATTTCTGGATTGTAGTTATCAATAAAGCTTTCTTGTTCTACTTGTCTTTCGATTTGTTTTTCATGCTCAGATAATTTGTGTATCTCATAGTTTCCACTATCTAAAAGGTCGTCAATCTTTCTACTTTCTTCAAATGTTTCACCTTTATATAAGGGGATTTCTTCTCCATTAACTTCTACCTTAGTTCCTGTTTCAATTAAGTTAATTCCATCAAAGGTATTCTCATCTTCTAAAATAAATTCCTTACCAACCTTTACTGCTAGTTTTTCTGATGTTTGACTTAGATTTTCAAAGATTTCTTCAAGGTATGAATCGTTTCTATATGGAATTACTTCCGAACCCCTAATCATACCTCCCATATATTCCATATTATCTCTAATGGTTACAGTTTTAAGTCCTCCACTTAGTTCATCAAAATCTGTAATAGTAAAGTCCTTATCTTTATATCTAACCTGATCGCCTATCTTAAATTTAAGCTCTATATTTTCCTTAACTTCTTCTTGTGAAGATTTTTCCTCACTTAGTGCAACTTGTTCTTCTAAATATGAAAATTCACGCTCATTTACTTCTTCACCATCACCAAGGTCAATCCTATAGTGTTCGACAACTTCTCCGTCTACATAGTGGTCAAAATAGAATTTGAAATATCCTATATAATCATCTGTCATTTCTCCAAATTCATTTTCTCCAAGTGTTTGATTATGGTCTTTAACATCAATATCTTTTTGTCTTAGGACATTAATTAATTCTTTGGTTACTATCTGCCCACTATAATCGGGAACTAATTCGTGGTTTTCATTAAATTCTACAATCCAGTAGTCTTTTCTTTTTTCAATATTGTTGCCATCAAAAAAAGAAGCTTCATCAGCTTCCTTTTCTTGGCTTATTTCATTTTCTAAGCTTCCACGTATTCCTTGATTGCCATTCTCTTCACTGTTGCCATCAAGTTGTTCATCTGTCCTTGGTATTCCTCTGGATTCTCTCTCATCATCTTCTCTGTCAATCCTTGTGCTCTCATCATCTTGACTTTCTCTCTCTTGATAAAGTCCACTGCCTGATCTTGAATTTCCTTCAGATGGTTCAAAAGTGTTTTCTCCTCGTACATTTCCTGAAGTTTCTTCCAGTTCTCCATGTCCTCGCTCCCTACTAGGTAAGACAGTCTTAGGACTGCGTAAGTCGGATTCGGAAATCTCTCCATAAATTCCAGATCCTTCTCCATCATATCCAAGGCTTTCTCTTCGATCTTCATCGCTATTTCCTCTGTCGCTTCCATCTGTGAAAACTCGTCCATCTCTACTTCTTGACCTATCATCTCGTCTATATAAATCATCTTGACCTCCTCTATCTTCGTTTATATTTTCTATATCTTTATTATAGTCGGCAGCGTCCCTTTCTGTCAGCAGCCTAGCACGATCTATTTCCTTAGATTTTTCTATTGTGCTATCTATAATATCTTCACTAACCCTTGATATTACAAGACCTATCTGCTCTAAAGAAATTGTATTAATCCTAGAAAAATTATTTTTTAAATTTTCCATATCCATAGGGTAGACTGTATTAAACCTATTAGCTACTGCATAGGATATTGAGTCCCTCATAAACTTTTCAAAGCTAAGTCTATCCTCTATATCTATTCTCAAATCAGCAAGAGCCAAGTTAATGTATTCATCTCCATAAATTCGGCTTAAAGAAAATATATTTTCATTAAGTGAATCACTAGCCTCAAATGAAGAATTATTTATTATTTCTTTTAAAGCCTCGTTATGGTTTTCGTGATCAAACTGCCATAAGCTAACCTCATTAATATTCCTATCCATTGATGTCGTCTGACTAATATCAAAGATGTATGAAACTCTTTGATTTATATCACTTCCAACTAAAATTGGAATACCCTTCTCTCCTCTCATAACAACTCGACCAAAATATTTCTTCCACATATCAAAAGTCGCACAAGCTCTAGCTTCAGGTTCTTTGTTATATATACTTAATTGGCTAGAAAAATCATATTTCTGATTATTGCCTATAACTTTTAAGAGCTTTAAATATTCTTTTTCATCTTGTAAAACCTCATACTTTATTGCTTCTTGTATATTCTTAAAATCATTTACTTGCATTTCCTACCTCCATTCTATGAATTTCTTTTATAATAGCCATTAAAACATCAACCACAATAGAATTGCCAGCCTGCTTATATAGTTTGCTTGAGGTGCAATTTTTTCTTCTTGGATGTACTTTCTCTAATTTGTCTATATCACTGTCATCAAAACCCATGAGTCTTAAACATTCTCTTTCTGTTAAATACCTATACTGACCATTTCCAATATCTATTATCCCAGAATTGGGTACTCTCATCTGTTTTGTAGAAATAGTATAAGAAAAATCTTTAATCACTTTTAGTCGCCCTTTAAAACTATTATCTATGCCTTTATTTAAAAATTTGAGCATATAAGGTTGGGTCATTGTGTAAAGTTCACTTACATCCTTTTCTAAAAATTCACTTAGTGGTCTTGTTTCTTTTCTCTCCAATTTATTAAAAGAAAAGTTATTTGCTCCAAGACATGAAACAACAAATATCCTTTCTCTTTTTTGAGGTATCCCAAAGTCCATTGCATTTAAGATTTCATATTTGCTTTCATATCCAAGATCTTCTAGCTCTTTTAGATAAATAAAAAAGGAGTCCCTCATATTTCTATCAAGGACTCCCTTTACATTCTCCCAAATTATCCATTTAGGTTTATCTTTCATTTCTTTAATTATTCTAATTGTTTCAAATAATAAGCTTGAACTAGTTCCTGAATTCTTTACTCCTCCCTGCTTTTTTCCTATTCTTGAAAAGTCTTGGCAAGGACTTCCATGCATTATTAAGTCTATCTTCTCATTAGGTGCTTTATACCCTAATACTGATTTTGGCTTATAATTTTCTTCATAAAGTGCGTTGTATGATTTAACACAAGCCTTATCTATCTCTACATAATCAACAACTTCATAAGGTATCTTTAAATTAATAAAAGCCTTTCTAATAGCACCTATGCCACCGAAAAGCTCTAATATTTTTACCTTATTCATTTAGATTATTCTTGTACCTGTCTACAAGCTCCTTTATACTATCTTCAATTTCTCTTAAAAAGTCTTCTTTATCTACTTCGCCAGAGCTAATCTTTGCAAGTTTCATTTCCCATTCAGATGTTGTTTCTGCCGACTTAAACTTATCCTCTACAATCGATACAAGTCTATTTCCTTTTTCTGATACAAGTAAATTTTTCTTATCTCTTCTTATAAGATCCTTATGGATAAGATTTTCGATAATTCCTGCTCTTGTAGCTGGTGTTCCTAAGCCTTTTCTTTCTACTTCTATATCTTTATCCAAGGATTCTACTCCTGCATTTTCCATAGCCTTTAAAAGTGTATCTTCATTATAATGACTTGGAGCTTTTGTAAATTTCTCCGATATTTTTTTAGAAGTTAGCTTAATTTTATCTCCAGTCTTTACATCTGGTAATTCATTTTCTTGTTTTTCCTTTCCATAGGTCTTTAGATACTTTGTATAACCTTCATCGATTATAGTCTTGCCACTTGCATTAAAGTTAAACTTGTCATATTCATATCTGATTTTTCTACTAGATTCCTTTAAGTTATCCGAACATGAAGCAAGTAATTTATTCTTTATTAGATTATAGATTTTACTTTCTCTATCAGATAAATCTTTGGCTTTTCCAATACCTGATATAGTAGGAATAATCGCATAGTGGTCTGTAACATTAGATGAATTAAAAATAGACTTAAAATTTGATTCATTGATTTTAAAGTCATCTTCAAGTCCTTCTAATAATTCTTTCATAGTATTAACCATATCATCGGTTAAATACCTACTATCTGTTCTTGGGTATGTTATTAGCTTTTTTTCATACAGACCTTGTGCCAGATTTAAAGTGTCATTTGCTGAATATCCAAAATATTTATTTGCTTCTCTTTGTAAGGTAGTGAGATCATAAGGCTTATCTGGTTTTGTGCTTATTTCTTTATCCTCTACCTGTGTAATAACTATTTCATCTTCTAGTAGATTTAATAGTTGCTCTGCAACTTCAATTTTATCAATCCTATCTGATACAAGTTTCAATCCTTTATAAGATAGGTCAACTGTATAATATTTTTGCTTCTTAAATAGGTTTATTTCACTATCCCTTTTAGCTATTAAATATAGAGTTGGTGTTTGTACTCTACCAACAGAATACGTTTCCTTGTAAATGCAAGAATAAAGCCTACTTAAATTCATTCCCACCAGCCAATCTGCAATGGCTCTTGCACTTGCTGATCTATATAAGTCTTCAAAGTTTTCTCCGTCTTTAAGATTTCTAAATCCATCTTCAATAGCTTTGTTTTCCATTGAAGATATCCAAAGTCTTTGAATCTTCTTTTTACATTTAGCTTGATTATATACAAGCCTAAAAATAAGTTCTCCCTCTCTACCAGCATCACAAGCATTTATAACTGTGTCGATATTCTTATCGTTTAAAAGCTTCTTTAAAACTCCATACTGTTTTTTAGTGCTTTTAGATACTTCATAAATATATTCTTCTGGAATTATAGGAAGAGTGTCTATTGTCCATTTCTTCCATTTTTCGTCTATCTTATCTGGACTTGCCATTTGAATTAAATGACCGACACACCAAGAAACAATGTATCCACCTCCCTCATAATATCCGTTTTTTCTTGTTCTTGCTCCAATTACTTTTGCAATTGTAACTGCTACACTTGGCTTTTCTGCTATTACTAACTTCATTAATACCTCCATAAATAAAAAAAGAGCGAAAGATTTCTCTCTCGCTCAAAGTTTTTCTCCCGAATATTGTATTATTTTCGGGAGAATTCTACTTATTAATTTCTTTTTCTAGTTCTTGAAGAACTTTTATAATATCTTCAAAGTTTGGATATTCTCCATATATCATTTCTGACATAGCCTTATAATCTTTTTCTATTTCAGAAAATCGGTACTCTCTTGGAACTAACTTCAATTTGCCAATTAATACATCTTCATACCTAGCCCACTTTCTAGGGTAGAATTTCATTTTAAATTCAGTTACTTTCTTTAATAAGTCTTTATCCTCTAAGGCTTTGTTTTTAAAATCCGAATTTGCTATTTTATATAGGTCATAAAAGTGCCTTGCGTATCTGTGTGGCATAGGAGAAGATTCTGGTCTATTTGATTCGTGGTGTAAAATTGTTGCCTTTTCCCAAAAAGTTCTCTCTGCTGATACTGTTCTTATATTAGTTTTTTCTTTAAATATATTTGGGTAGGCTTCTCCAATTATTGGCAGGATTCCCACTTCAATTGCAGGTGTCCATGCTGCAAGGCTTCCTATTTCAAGTCTTATATTTTGTGTCAAATAATTGGATTCAAAGATTTTAGGATATTTACATAGAATTGTTTGTGGATCAAGAGTATCAACCCAAAATTCAAAGTCCATATCCTTGAAATCTTCTTCTAAGACTTTTAATAATTCATCTCTTAAAAAGATTTCAGTCTTTTCATTGACTTCTTTGTTGAATTTATCCTGTTTGGTATTTGACCTTTCAATCCATGGTTCTTTTTCTTCATAGCCTAATAATCGCCAATCTAAGATTAGATCTATATCTTCAGAAAATCTTTCTATAAGTCCAAAACACTTTGAAAGTGATGTGCCACCCTTAAAGGTTAAATATTCTTTCCATTTATTTTCATTAAACAGATAATCTAAGATAAAAGTAACCCAATAGTCTTTTTCAATGACTGCTTCAGATATATTTTTCTTTCTGGCTGTATTTACTATTAAAACTCTTAAGTCTTCTTTGTTTTCTATATAAAACTTATTCATTTTGACCCTCACAAATTTCCCTTATCACTTCATATATCCATGATGGAACTGATTTTGATTCATTCATTAAGTCTATTCTTTCTTTTTCAGTTAAGTTTTTTCCTATCTTTTGTATAACTTCGTTAGTTATATTTTCTTTTCCTAGAGACTTAATTGCTTGAATAACTGTTGCAGTCTTTAAGGACATATTAGCAATTTCTCCTGGATTTACTTTTTTAAATTCTAAAATTGTATCCCCAATTTTATATTCCTTATATCTTCCACTGGATATATATTTGTAGTGAGTTGGAACTTGTGTTGAAAGACCTAATAAGTTTAAGGCTGTGCTATTATATGGTGCAATATTCCAATTGTATTTTCTTGCTATGGCAAGTGCTAATTCGTGAATTGATACTGCTTCGTACTCTCCAATTAATTCACTATATCTTGGATTATAATAAAAACCATCGATGACACGCTTGATTTTATCTTCATCTGCTAATCTTTTTAATATTTGTCTAACCGTAGAATTAGATGCAATATCTAAAAAGTCATTAGCAAAAAATACTTTATGTGAGTCGAAGCTATTTATTCTATCTGATATTATTTCCATATATGAACTCATTACAATTCTCCTTTGTCACGGATATCATATCATATTCGTGACAAAAATTCAATTGTGCTTAATTTTTATATCATAATAGTTCATCATATTCATCTAAAGATTCTTCATGACTTTCTTCATTCTCAGAGTCATCTTCTGACTCACTAATATAATCCTCATCATCTTCTTCAAAGTCTTCCAACATTTTATCTTCTTTTGCTTTAACTACCTTAAAATAGTATCCTGCTCCTACAACTCCTCCAATTACAAGTGCAACAATTAGAAATGAACCTATTCCTCTTTTCTTTTCTTCTTTTACTGGAACAGTCTTAGGTTCTTCTTTTTTTACTTCTTCTTTCTTAGGCTCTTCAACCTTTATAGTATTTTTATCTTCTGATTCAATCATATTAAGTAGGTCTTGCTCTCCTACTTCTGTCAATAACCTTACATTATCTTGATTTGATGAGTGATCCACTATTAGGTGCATAGTTTTTCCACTTTTAGTTTGAAATGTTAAAAATTGTCTTACATCTACTGGATTCTCTTTATCTTTTTCTGTATCTCCACTTGGTGTAATATCTTTTCCATTCCTATCTACATTTTCAATTACTGAACCTCTTGCCGTATTTTCCCCAGTCGCAAGATTATTTACTGCCTTTGTATTACCACCTTTTACAAGTGGTGTTTTCTTTGGAGGATTATTTGAAGGCTTGGTTGCTTCACTTGTATTTCCTGGTATTCTTGGAACATCTTGATAAGGAATTTCTTCTTTTGATGGTGTAAAAACATCATCTTTCAACATTTTTTCAAATTCTTCTTTTTGTGGTTCATATATTGATTCACTTTGACTTTCAATCTGTCCTTCATTTGTCATCGCAAATGTAGTTGCTGGTACTGTAAATGTAAAAAGGAGTAACGCTATGGCTACTCCTCGTTTAATACTCTTATTCATTTTTCTATCCTTTCTTATTTTACATTTTTAAATACATAGACTGCTTTTCTAGTATTGTCCCATTCTATTGTTTGGTTTTTGCCATCTTTAATATCTCCATGACTTGCTCCAAAAGCTTTAGCAATATTTGAAATTGAAGCATGAATTCTTCCATTTATAATCACTGGCTTAACATCTGAATTGTAGACTTTTCCATCTGAATCTTTCATAACACCAGTATCAATATTTAGTCTTAATGTCTTTTTAGCTAGGATATTATTCTCTTTATTTGAGAAAATGGCTTCACGAGTAGAGTTGTCATACTCAACATTAAAACCTAGAGTATATGCAATATATCTTACCGGAATCATAGTTCTTCCTTGATCCACATAAGTTTTTACATCCATATAGACTGTTGTCTTACCATCTTTATTGATAATGTTATAAAAGTTTTTGTCTACTTGGAAAACTGCAAATTCTTTTTCATCTTTAACTTGTTTTTTGGCTTGTTGTTCCTCTTGTTTTTTCATCTTGTTAAGATCAAATTGATTTAGGATATTCTTATCATCAGCTTTCAAAATTTCATCCCACTTCTTATCTTGAGATTTCTTATCTTCTTTCTTCTCTTTGTTTTCTTTTTGAAGTTTTAGAAGTTCATCTAATTTCTTAGATAAGTCTTGGTTTAGATTTTTATCTTTTTCATCTTTAGCTTGTTTTTCAAGTTCTTCTTTCGCTTTTTTATTTGCTTCCTCGATTAACTTCTTGGCTTCTTCAATTTTCTTATCTAAATCTTCTTTTAGCTTTTTAATTTCTTCATCAGAAGCTTTTTGTTTTTCTTCTAGCTCTTTAATCTTCTCTTCTAATTCCTTTTTTGTATTTTCAGAAGATTCTTTTAAACTATCAATAGCCTTTTGAAGCTCTTCAATTTTCTTAAAGCATTCTGACTTAGTATTTTCTGTTTCTTTCTTTTTATTCTCTAGTTCTTTTATCTTATTATCTTTTTCATCAAGAGCTTTTTCTAAGTCCTTAATTTTATTATCTTTATCATCAATTTCTTTAGTCTTCTTTGCAAGTTCCTCTTCTAAAGACTCAAGCTTTTCTTGCATTTCTTTGATTTTATTTTCGTTTTTATCGGTCTTTTCTTTCTCAGCTTCTAACTCCCATTTTGTAGATGAATAATCTTCTTTTAGTTTTACATTTTCATCTTGTAATCTTTTTAATTCATCTTTAAGCTGAGTAATTTCTGCTATTAGTTCATCATTATTAGAATTTTTAAGATCCTCAATTTCTTTATTCAATTGAGCAATCTTATTGTCTTTATCTCTAATCTCTTCTTCTAACTTAGCCTTATCTTGTTTTAGTTTCTCTCCATTATCTTTGCAAGATTCTAACTTTTCCTTTAATTCATCTATCTTTGATTGGTCTTCTTGTTTCTTATCATTTAAGTCTTTGATTTGATTTTCTAAATCATTAATATTACTTATTGAACTCTCTATCACTTTTTTACTACCATCTGTATCATCAGCTTTAGCTAGTACATTAGTAGTTGAAGTTGATGTTAAAACTAATAAAAGAGCCATAAAAAAGGCTCTTAGTCTATTCGTGTTAAATTTCTTCATTATGAATGTTCTCCTTTTCTTTTAATTTTTCTTCTCTTTTTCTGTCATTAATTTTCTCCATTAATTCTTCCAAGCTAATATTGTTTCTTCTAAGAGTTACAATTATTTCTTCATTTTCAACTTGTATTTCTTCATCGCAAATTTCCTTGTATTTTGCATTTAAATCTTTTAATTTCTCTTCTATTTTTTTCTTTTTGTTTCTAATACTTATAAGTTTTCTGTTCACATAATATCTCCCTTCTATCTTGGTCTTCCAAAACCATAAAAGTGTGATTTCCAATATTTCGAATTTATTGATGTGTATTGAATTGGATCTCCTGCGTGAATCATCATTCCGTTACCTGCGTATATTCCTACATGAGATATTGGTGTTCCACTGTTATATGTTGAGTGGAAAAATATAATATCCCCAGGTTGAGCTTCACTTGGACTTACTGGATTACAATAGTCTTTGTATATTCTCCATGCAGTTGTTCTTGGCATACTCTTTACACCAGACTTTGTAAATGACCAACATACAAATCCTGAGCAGTCAAAGTTAGATGGTCCACTTGCTCCAAACACATATCTTTTGCCTATATGTTTTTCTGCTTCATTAAAAAGAGCCTTTGCAGTAGCTGAATCAAAAGCAAGACCAGGATTTCCAAAGTTTGGATTGTCTACTATTTCTCCTAAGTCCCCATTACCTGATCCAAAAACATCTCCCATATTTCCCTTAGCTTCAAGAAGAGCTTCATAATGAACTACATTATCTGGATAATCTTTAAATATTTCCCTAACAACTTCATCCATTTCTTTTTTCTTTAAAGTTACAATTAACTTTTTATATTCGTACTCTTCTTTTTCATAGCTAGTATAAGGATTGCCACGACTATCATATCTTGTTCTTGCTACTGTTCTTGTTCTAATTTCAATTTCTTCTTTAAAATCAAGTTTATACATCTTATCGAAAAGATCTTTTAAAATTCCTTTTACTTCAGATGCTGATTTTACTTCTCCACATCTTGAAGTTATATAGGATAAAAGTTCATGGGTATTATGATCAATTTCTCCTTCTTTATTTATAATATATTCGTCATATCCAGGATGACTTGTTTTTACACTTTCGATTTGTGATTGTAGGTCATATTCCATTGATGAAAATTCTTGATTAACTTCACTTAGAACTGTATCTTGTGATAGATATGTTGTTGTCATTACTGAGTTAACAGAGTTGCTTAATCCACTCATACCAACACTTCCACCACCAATCATGATTGATAGCATAAGACCTAGCCCTATTACTAGAAATAAAACCATCTTACTTTTTTTTACGATTAGCTCTTTAGAAGCCTTACCTAAACTTAAAATAGCTTTTTTAACTCTATCTACAAGTCTTGTTTCGTGCTTTTTAGCTATCATGCTCTTCATTTGCTTTCTTTGGTAAAACTTCTTAAATCTATTTTTCTTTATATAGGCATCTGACTTTTTTAAATCTTCCAATCCACTTTTAAACTCCAACTTGCTTTTTCTCTTTCTTATTTTCTTATCAAGTTTAGATAATTTTTTTAAGGACTTTTTCTTTTTGTCTAACTTATACTTCCTTATTCCATGCTGGAGTTTAGAGCTTACATTAGCGACTTTTTCTCCAGATTCTACACCAGTATTGTCAGATCCTGAACTTAAATAATCTCTCACTAACTCTGAAGACTTAGCTCCAGATAATAAAACCCCAGAAGATAGACTTCCTTTAGTTTTATTCTTTAAAATATTATCCTTTAGCTTACTTTTAGACTTTTCAAGCTCTCCAATCTTTTTATCTGAGATAAAATCTTTAACATCTTGAGATTTCTTAGAATCTTTTCTTGTAACTTTCTTAGATTCATTTTTTAAGTCATCAATTTTCTTTCGAGTGAATTTATCACTTTCATAATTTTTTCTCTTATAGTAAGTCTTCTTTTTATTAACTTTCTTTTGTTCTGAAGGTTTAAGGCTTGTTTCCTTTTCATCTTTTATAAATTCTTGATTATTGTCTTTAACCTTCGAATTATCAAAAGTCTTATCTGTATCAACTTCGCTTAGCTTATTTTCTTTATCTATTTTATTAGAAATTTTTTCCTTATCTCTAAACTTCTTTTCTTGATAAAGTTTCTGCTTTTGCTTTTTATTGATATTAGTATTACTTTCGTTCTTACTTACTTCATCTTTAACAAGCTTATCTTTTCTGTATATTCTCTTACTCTTCTTTGCTTCGATAGGTTTATCTTCGCTTGTGTGGATTCGTTTAGACTCTTTTTCGTTGATTTTGTCTTGGAATTTATCCTTACTATGGATAAGTTTATCCTCATAATTTTTGAGAACTTGTCTTTTACTTGATGCCTTCTTATTGCTTATTGGTTGATCCTTAGCTGAAATATCATCTGTTGTTAGTTTATTAGAATTAATATTTCTACTGTTTTCACTACCAAAATTTACCTTTTTGAAGTCTACATCTAAGTCTTCATCAAGTTTAAAGCTTTCATCTGTCCTTATTTCAAGATTAGTTTGTTTTGTTTCTTCAGCCTTATCCTTATTATCTAAAACTTCTTTTCTGATTCTTTCCTTGTTTTTAGACTTCTGAAAATCTTTTAGTCTATCTTGTTTTTGATCTTTAGCTAATACATTCTCATGAATAAGTTTAGATTCTTTTTCTGAAATTTTATCTCCGAACCTATCCTTAGTCTTAATAATCTTATTGGTATAATCATCTGAATGAACAAGTTTACTATCCATATTTTTTTCAGGAGCGTCCCTATTTCGTATAATTTTCTTTTGAAAATCTTTTTTTAGCTTTTTATCCATATCACACCTACTTAGCTTCTTCTGGTTTTGTTGTCATCAGCTTATATAGCATGGTGTCTTTAGGGAATTTATCTATAAATGGAACAATAGTATTTCCAAAGAATAATAGTCCCTCACCTGCATTTGAATTAGTAATATAGTTTAGCTGATAAGGCGATATTTTTAATTTCTTAGCAAGAATATCTCTATCTCCAGATGCTTGATTTAACATTAGAACAAAGTCTGTATTATCAAAGATATTTTCAATTTCCTGACTTGTTAAAAGGTCTTTTACGTTTTGAGTTATGCCTGTTGGAATACCACCCCATTTTCTAAATCTTTTCCAGATTTCTACTGAATATGAAGCAGTTTGCGGGTCTTTTAATAAAAGGTGGAACTCATCTATATAGTATCTTGTAGACTTGCTTCCTCTATTTAAGGAAACCTTGTTCCAAACTTGGTCTTGAATTACAAGCATACCTATTTTTTTAAGTTGTGTTCCTAGCTCTTTTATATCAAAACAGAGCAGTTGTCTATTTAGGTCAACATTTGACCTGTTATTAAAGACATTAAGACTTCCCTTAACATAAATTTCCATTTCTGTTGCTAGTTTTCTACCAACTCCCTCTTCTTGAGATAGGAGCATATCGTATAAATCTCCTAATATAGGCATATTTTCTGGTTTTGGGTCTTCAAAATATTTTTGATATATCTTTGGTAAGCACCTATCTATAACAGATTTTTCTGCAGCAGTAAGACCAGATCCTCCTACCACAAGTTCAAGCATAGACATTATGAAATTTGCCTTATCCTTTAAAGGTGCGTCCCCATCTCCATAGTTCATATTAATATCTAGTGGATTTAGGTAGTCCTTTGACTTTGCTGAAACTTTAATAACTTCTCCATTAAATTGTTTTACAAGGTTTGAATACTCGCCCTCAGGATCACAAATAATTACATCATCATCTGTGACAAGAATTGCATTTGCCATCTCTCTCTTTGCTGAGAAAGATTTACCAGAACCTGGTGTTCCTAATATTAGTCCGTTAGGGTTCTTTAGTTTCTTCCTATCTGCCATTATCAAGTTTTGACTAAGGGCGTTTAATCCATAGTACAAAGAATTTGCCGAATCAATAAACAGCTCTTCTGTTGTAAAAGGCATAAAAACTGCCGTTGATGATGAAGTTAAAAATCTTTTTATTTCGACTTGATTAACTCCTAAAGGTAAGACAGAAACAAGTCCTTGTTCTTGTTGATGAGATAATCTTTTTACCTGACAATTATGTCTGTTAGCAATTGATGATATTTGAGCAATGGTGTTTTCTAATTTTTGATTAGTCCTAGCAAAATTCATCATTACTATGGTAACTACAAAGAGTCTTTCATCTCTATTTTGTAAGTCAGATAACATGGACTTAACATCAGCTCCAAAAGTATTTATATCTGAAGGAATAATATCCATATCATATCCAGCACGAACTGCTTTCTTTTGTTCTTCAATTTTCATTCTATCTAGGTCTGTATTTTTTCTCTTAATGAGTTTAATAGCTTCTGCTTGTTCAACTACATCTATATGAAAAGCTACATAAATATTGTCATCAATATCTAAAAACTCAGATAACATTCTGTCTGATAACTCACTTGCAAGTATTTGAAAATGACTTACTGCTCCAATGAATTTCCCAAATTTAAAATTATTTGCTGGTGCAAAATTAAATATATTGGGAGTTATATGTGATTTTGTAGACTCTTTCTTCTTCAAATCTTTATATGAAAAATTAAAGTTTTTGTATGGATTTAACATATCGTGAACAAGTCTTAACCTTTCTTCGCCATCAAGACTTTCTGCTCTTACTCCCATAGATTTAAAGTTAGATAAAATATCTACTTCAAGTCTATTTAACTTTGCTCTTGCTTGCTCTAGGTTATCGGCTTCTGTTGTAAAGGTTATATACTTCATCTTTTTAAGTCCGTTATTGCCCTTTGCAAGTTGAAGCTTTAACATCTCCCTAAACTCTTTTCTTACATCGTCATAGAAGTCTCCCTTATAAGTAATTTTAATTGCTTCTTGTAGGTCTCTATTTCTTCCTAATTGATTTACATATGAAAGTTCAATGTGGACACTTGGATCAAAAGAATTTAAAAAGTTGGCAAATTGGTTAAAGATTAAATCTCTATCTTCTTCCAATGCCAACTGGTAATTTATATCTTGAAATGAAATTGTCTTTGAATAATTTTTTTCATCTAACTGGCAAATGCCCTCTGGTAACATTCTTATATATGGAATTGTGTCCTCAACAGTAAATCTCTTTTTCTCTTTATTTAAAAGTACACTTAGAAGACTATTTGTTGGATCTTTCTTTGTTTTTAGCCTTCTTACTTCCTTTCGGTCTTTTTTTAATTGTTTTTCCTTTAGATTTAAGTCGCTGATTTGCTTTTTTCTTTGCTTCAAGGTATGCCTCCTTTCTTATTCTCTTAGCAGGTTGATAAAACTTGTGAAGATAGAAAAATTTAAAATATTTTTCAAAGGTTAAGGTGTCTTTTTCATATAATGTTATAAAAAAGATTGGCAGGGTTACTATTAGCATTACAATGATTGAAACATCATTAGGTAGATATTTCTTCATAAATAAATAAGTTGGTATGCCAATTAGTCCTGCCACCGAAAAACCTATAAGTTGTCTTTTAGTTAAGTTAAAGGCAACCTTTGTTTTAATCTTGTCCAAATCTTTTGGTATTGGTACATATGCCATTTTAATCTCCCTCTACTTCTTCTTTGGAAAGTTCAAGTATATGGTCATAATTAGATGTTGTTTCTTCTTCTAGGTAGCTAATTCTTTCTTCTAATTCTTCTTGTTTTTCTTCATTTCTGTCATTGTATTCTCCTTGATACATAACAAATTCATTGTGACATCTTCCGAGTCTGTTTATTCTCCTCTTTAAGTTTCTAATATCTTCATTTCTTTTCTTCTCTTTTAAGATTTCATAAGTTCCTCCCAATAAAATTCCAAGTCCCAATAAAGCACAATTTTTCTTTTTTAACATTTATTCCTCCTAGTGCGTATTCATAATACTTTTTGCAACTGTTCCACTCTTAAACATCATAAGTCCAAGTAGTAGAGCATATCCTAATATACTAAACAAACTTGCGTGAATATCTGTAATCTGTACCGTCCTTATTAAAACGGTGTAGATACCTAAACATACCATCAAAAACAAACCTTGTAGTCCCAAGGCAAAAAGTCCCTTGATATAATTTGTTCCAATCTGACCCCATTCTTTATTTCCCATAGTCGCAAATGGTATGGATGATACTGATGAGTAGACATATATTTCAAACATACGTCCATATACTATTAAGGTAATAGTTAAAGATATACATTGAATTGCAATCCTCACTAGGCTTGTTTCAACTAATATCATTAAAAGCTCACCTATTTCTTTTTCTTTTAATGTATCAACCATTGCAACTATCTGATCTCCTGAAACAGTGGCAGAAGTAGTGATTACCCCTGCCGCTTTGTTTACAAGATTTTGTGCCACATCAAAGACTGCCATTGAAAATTCAAAGGCATGGCTTGCAAGGTAGACTGCTATAAACATCTTTATAATGTATTTGAAAAACTCAAAAGTATCTGTATCATGCATATTATTCTTCTGCATAACCATATTTATGAGTTCAATACATAAAACTGCTGTTATGATAAGACCTGCTATTGGAACAATCACATTGTCATTAATGTTTTTTATAAAGTTATACACTTCTCCATTCCAACCCATTGGTGTTTTCCCAACATCAGTTGCAATAACTCCTACCTTGTCATTTATATCTAAGAACATGGACTCAAGATTTGCTTTGATACCTCCGAGTAGCATATCCTTAAAAAATTCAGTTAGCTTGTCAAAGATACCAAACATAGACTTTCTCCTAATTTAAAGCATTTGCAAGTAGTGGAATTAATTTGATACCGATTAGTACAATTCCTCCACCAGCCATAAGCTGCTTAATACCTTGAGATTTAGCACCAGGGTTATCATTACCATAACCTTCCATTAAGTTAATAACTCCCCATGCTCCTAAACCTGCACCAATTGCAGTTACAAGTGTCTTTAAAACTCCAACTCCAGCTGTAAAAAATTCCATATTATTCCTCCTCGTTTTCTTTCTCTTTATTTTCTATTTTGTTTAGTGATTTAACTATAAAATTCTTGTAGACCTTATCTCCTTTTTTGTTTTCTTTGAAATATCCAAAGACATGGATTAGATCTCCTTTTTCAAATTCTCTTACAATTTCTACCTTTTCTCCATATACTGAGCAATTTGTATATTCTTTGCCCTTTCCATATTTTTTAACAAGAGCAAAATTTGCTACTTGAACATTTTCTCCATCTTTTTCAAATTCTGAAAATTTAGCTTCATTAACTAAATTTGCATTAATATTTATCATTTCTCTATCCATTAATTTCTTCTCCTTAATCTATAAATTTCAATTAAAAAAGCGACTGAACCTATAATTCAATCGCTAAATATCTAATATATTAAATTATTTAAGTGGGACTTCTTATCCTTACCATTTTTATCTCCTAATTTTGAGTATAAAAAAAGACGATAGAGTTTTTAATTTCTATCGCCTAACATCTATCTGTATTAATTTTTTTCATTCAAAAAAATAGTTTCTGTTTACTTGTGATAGTGTTCTATTTTATCCTCATATTTTTTTATAAGTTCTCGTGAATAAACTTTTTTGTTTTTTGAATCTCTGACTTCTTTCCAAAGAATAGCAGCTACTTTTATTTTATTAGAGTAGTTACAACTATTTTCGTCTGCACAAAAATCCTTTAAAAATTGATTCCATTGACAAGCCGAATTATCATACTTAGCATAATCTGATTTTCCATAATAAACTTTGAGCATATCTTGAATTGTAAAACTCAAATCATTTTCTCTTTTAACTTTTCTCCAAGCCGTTGCCATATCTGCAGTAAATTTAAAAGGCGAAACACCTGTTACAACAGAAAAATATTCTCTGAATTTTGAATTAAAGGAAAATCCACACTCAAGTAAAGGCATATCTAAAGTAATATATTCAAATTGCTTCTTTACGCTTTTTATTGATGACTTTTTAATCACATCACCCTTAAAGTACTGCTCAATAATATAAGTGAGTTCTTGTTTTGTACCTCTATATTCTAATCCTAATAACTTGCATATCTGTGAAAGTTCTTCACGATACCAATAGTATTTATTAAACTCATCAAACGATGTGATTTTATCAAACTTAGGTCTACTTTCTATCATTTTTTTATCCTTTCGAAAAGATATAAATATATGAATAGGCTACTCCAATTTATCTATTTCATTATTTTCATAACACTTGAACATGACTTGCTTCTTCACAATTAAGTGCTTCCTTCAAATCTTTAAAATACAGTTTTTGTTGGTTTCTTAAATATAGTCCTACAAAAGGTTTAAATATAAATTTTTTAGAAATAATATTTTCTGTAAAATCTAATGTTGTTTTATCTCCATTCGAATAAAATTTTCCTATCCAAGTTCCTTTTATATTTGCGTTTTCAATTTCAAAAGACCAGCATTGATGTTTCGTACATTCTATAACTTTAAAATTCGTTTCTATCCCATCTTTTGTAATCTCTACAAAATTCTTATCATCAATAATTTTGATATCTTTGATATCACTTCTCCAACCAAAATCACGAAGGTCAGTAACTTTATCCCATACTTTTTCTATTGGGCAATTTAATGTAACTTTGATATTTGCAACTGCCATAAAATCCTCCTAAGTAAACTTATTTATACTTTTCTATCTATAGAACTAATTTCTTCCATTTTCTAATCTTAGTCCTAAATGTTCCAAATGGCGCTACTGTATTTACATGAATAAATTTATATACTTCCCAAGTAGCAGTTTTGGTTGCTTCATCTGCCCATTTTCTCATATGTGGTTTAAATAATTCTTCATCTGTTAATTCATCTATCATAAGATAAATTTTTTTTACATTTTCTGTTAGTTGTTCTTTTAGTTCATATAGAGATTTATGGGCATAGGTATCTGTAAACCATTGATATAATTCTCCAAGTTGATTCCACTTGAATTTATCTGATGGTGTTTTAACATCTATACCTTTTTTCTCATCTTCTTCCCATTTTAATACTAAAGTCGTCCAGCCTACTTGATAGGCAAGATTTTCTGCTGGTGTTCTATCAACTTCTTCTAGTCTTTTATCTTTTAGTTCTTCTGGTATATTGTCAAACTCTGAAATATATTTTTCAAAAGTTTTCTTTATCTCATTCTTTAATTCTTCCTTACTTTCATAAGACCTCATATGCCTACCTCCATGGTTTATATATAGATATTATACCAAAAATATTTTTATCCTAACGTTAATTCATAATCTTGTAATCAAACTGTTCCTATTTATTTTTATTTTATCTCTGTTTTTCAAAAACTCTTCCACATCAAATAAATTCTTCTTATCATAATCTTCCAATAACTTATAATTCTTATGTTTTGTAATATCGAATTTATCAGACAAGAAAGATCTTACTACTCTTAGCTTGTATATACACTTACCACCATCCATTACAGTTATTTCATCTTGGCTCATAAGTTCCTTACCAGTCTTTTGGTAATTTAGACCAAAAGATTTTTGATTTGATCTTGTTTCTGACGTGTTATATAAGTCTATAGTTTCTTTTCCTCCTAGAAAAATTGTGGAATCACAGTTACTAACTATTGTATCTGCATGGTCTTTGTATATTGCTTTTAATTGAGATTGTGCTTGCAGTATTATGCTTGCTGATATTTTCCTTGAGAGTTTTAATTTCTATCACCTTTTAATACCGTGTATTTAGCCTTCTAAAATCGATGCTTCAAGGTCTATCGCTTTAAATGTAACAGTTATTCCTACTTCTTCTTTTACTGTTTTTTCAAATAGCTCAGCTATATCATATGGGGACATATCATATATATCTTCATACTATTCATTGCTTTCATCGTACATTGTCTCACATATTGCTTCAATATAATTTTTCTTATCCCTTGTGAGTTCTGTATCACTTTCTAAAATAAACTGCTCACCGTTTATATTTAATATAATTAAAGATGATTTTCTATTTTCACACATTTTGCTTTCTCCATAAAATCAAATGTTTAACCTATTTATTTTATAACTTGATTTTAACTTTACCTTATCTCTATTTGTTAAATACTCCTCTACATCAAACAAGTTTCTCTTATCATAATCTTCCAATAACTTGTAATTCTTATGCTTTGTAATATCAAATTTATCAGACAAGAAAGGTCTTACTCCTCTTAACTGATAGATACACTTACCGCCATCCATTACAGTTATTTCATCTTGGCTCATAAGTTCCTTACCAGTTTTTTGATAATTTAGACCAAAAGATTTTTGATTTGATCTTGTTTCTGATGTGTTATATAGGTCTATGGTTTCTTTTCCTAAGGTTTCTGATAATTCTTTTACTGTTGTTTTTTCTTTTCCTCCTAAAAAGAGTGTTGAGTCACAGTTACCAACTATTGTATCTGCATGGTCTTTATAGATTGCTTTTAATTGAGATTGTGCTTGCAGTATTATGCTTGCTGATATTTCTCTTGAACGAATTGTCGCTATTAATTTTTCAAATTTAGGAATTAAGCCTATATTTGCAAACTCATCAAGTAGACACCTTACATGAACTGGAAGTCTTCCACCATACACATCATCTGCCTTATCACATAGTAGATTAAATAATTGAGAATACATTATTGAGACTACAAAGTTAAAGGTATCATCAGTATCTGATATTATTACGAATAGTGCTGTTTTCCTATCTCCAATTTTATCAAGTTCTAATTCATCTTCACTCATTAGTTCTCTAAGCTCTCTTATATCAAAAGGTGCAAGTCTTGCTCCACAAGATATTAGAATAGACTTAGCAGTTTTTCCTGCTGCAAGCTTATATTTCTTATATTGCTTAACTGCGAAATGGCTTGGATCTTTCTTTTCAAGAGCTTCAAAAAGCCTATCAATTGGGTTCATATAGGTTTCGTCATCTTCTCTAACCTCACTTGCGTCAATCATATCCAAAAGTGTCTTAAAGTTCTTTTCTTCTTCTGGTGCTTCATAATAGATATAACCGATAAGGGCAGTGTAATATAGCTTCTCAGCCTTTACCCAGAAATCTTCTCCTGCCTTTTCTCCATCTCCCTTGGTGTTAGCAATTATAGTTTGGACAAGCTTTAAAATATCTTTTTCACTTCTCAAATAAGCAAATGGATTGTATTTCATAGATTTTTTAAAGTTTATTGTGTTTAATATCTTTATGTCATATCCATTTTCATAAAGCATTTTCCCACACTCTAACACAAGCGTGCCTTTAGGGTCTGTTACTACATAGGAAGAGTGCATTTGCATTAGATTTGGCTTTACATAAAATCTTGTTTTACCTGATCCAGAACCACCTATTACTAATACATTTTTATTTCTAGCATATTTAGGGTTTTTAGGTCTTGAGTTCATTGTTAGTCTTTCGGTATTAGTTATAAGAACATTGTTTTCAAACTTAGGGTCAATGTATGGAGCAATATCCTTGCTTTCTCCCCATCTTGCAGATCCATATTCCTTGCCTTGCCTATATTTCTTCTTATTTTTTCCTTTGCTATAAACAATTAGCTTAACAAGACCAGCAACTGAAATACCCACTAACAAGTCCCTTGGATTAAGGCTTGGTACATAGGATAAAGTTCCTATATCAGAAATTCCCACCATTATTCTATCAATAATATCTCCTCCTACATAAGAATTGATGTGCTTAGAAAAGATATTTCCAATGTAGAAAAAGGATAAATAAGGAATATTTGCTAATATAAATTTCTTTGGGTTGTCTATTTTAATTAGGTTTTTAATATCAGAAAGAATAGCTTCCAATATCTTATTCATCGTAAAAACCTTCACTATCTAATAAAATTAGTAGGTAGTGTCTTCCCTTTGGTGTTATAAATGTTTGTATTCCTACAAGTGTACCTAGTGGATCAACCCATTCTTTCACTTCAAAGTATCCCTTGTTCTTATCTGCATAAGGTAATAATTTCTTTTTCTTATCTCTATAAATTAATCCCTTATCCATTAAAAAACTTATAAACTGGTTTTGTGGTATTCCTAACTCTTTGGCAGTATTTCTAAAGTTTGTAAGTAGGTTATAATCTACTAATTTGTCATAATAGTCTGCCTTTGGTCTCAATTCTTCAATCTCTTCTTCTCTTTCGGCAATAATTCTATTGGCTACAAGAATAGCATCTGCAAGTAGCTCTTCGTTAGTTTTCTTTTCTTGACCAGCTATATATCCTCCATTTTTTCTAATACTTGGTAAGACTTCTCTAGTTACCCAAGCTTTGAATATTTTTGCTTGTGGTAGTTTTGATGAGAGGATAAGTGAATACAATCCTGACTCATTAATTATTGAAATATTCTGTATTCCTCCAGGGGTGTTCCATTTCGTTACACCCTTATCTTCATCATCTACATGGTCATAGATAGCTTTTCTCGGATTGACATATCCTAACATAGTTGCTACTTCATTTGCTATAAAGAAAAACTCACCATTTTTTTCTATAACAGTGAGTTTCCCAAAATTCTTATTTTCAAATGTTTTTAAATTACTTATCATAAGCTTTGCTCCTTATGTTTATTTTTAACTTTATCTTTACTGATAGTTTCCTTAGCCATATCTTTAAACTTATTTATAGTCTTCGTTATTGAATCTTTTCTATCGGCCTTTCTTTCAGAAGCCTTAACTGCTTTTTTAAAGGCGTGTTCCATTACCTTTATATCCTTAGATTGAAAAAACACAGAGTGGTTACCAGTTTCCTTATCTTTCATAACAGAAAACTTCACTCCGTGTTTATTTAAAATTTTCTTTAATTCTTTTAACTCAGGATCTTTTAGATTAATTTCTTCTAACTGTCCCTTTTTAACCATATCCTTTAGCTTTACTTCTTCTCCGTTATTTTTTATTACATTTTTCAAGCCTCCTTGTTCTTCTATTTGCTTGTGTACTTTCTTTAAGGCATCAAGAATTGCTTTACTTGTTGCTTTTGCAAGTCTTACTTCAAGATTAAGACTCGACCTTGATACTTCTTCATTAATCATCTATTCCACCTCCATATAAAAGTAACTCTTTGTATTTTCTTAACTTCTCTTGATGGATTTTTCTTCTAAAATCTTCTCCCGTAACTTTAACTGGTATTGTCATTTCAAGTATTCTTGAATATATTCTCTGATACTCAAGTTCAATATTAGGATTTTGAATAATTTCCAATGATAAGTTTGTAGTAAAAATTGTCGGCCTAGCCTTTAAGTATCTTGAGTTTATAATGTTATATACTTGTTCTCTTGCATAAGATGTATCCCTTTCAATTCCAAGGTCATCTAAGATTAACAAAGGAACATTAGAGAGGTTACTTATTATTTCATTTGAATCAACCTTAAATGCAGATTTTTGTATTTGATTTATAACCTGAGATAAATTCAAAATCTTAACTCTAACTTGTTCTCTTTCGATTAATTCATTTGCAATAGAACAAGCAAGATAAGTTTTGCCACTGCCAACATCTCCATAAAATAAAAGTCCAACATTGTCTTCCTTCATTTGCTCAAAACTTTTGGCATAATTATAGGCAACCTTATAGGCTTGACCTTTTTCATTTAGGAATTTATCAAAAGTATATTGGTGTTGGAGCGGCGATGAAAAACAATCTCTTTTCAATGACGATATTTTCATCAGTCTTTCTCTTTCTTCATTTTCCTTATCTCTCTTTATTTCACATTCACATTTAATTATGGGAATAAACTTTGTAAAGCCAAGGTCAACTAATTCTCCATCTACTCTTTTACCACATACCTTGCAATAGATATGTCCATTTCTTTCAATATCATTTTCTCTTAATACAAAATCTTTTAAGCTTTTCATAAACTCTCTCCTATATCGTAATTCATTTTCCTTGTTGTATTATCATTAATGTTTTTTGCCTGATCATTAAGATACCAATTGATTATCGTTGCCTTGTGGTCTTGATACTCTCTGTTATTTGCTTTCATATATGACGACAATCTATCAATGTATTCATTAATTCTACTTCCTAACTCATTTGTTAAGTCCTTGTATTCTTCATCAGTCAAAAATATATTTTTATATATTCCATAAGGCTTTTGACCTTTACTAAAATCATTCTTTCTTAACTCATTATTACTAATATTGTTATAGTTACCTTCCGATTTTCGAAAATCTTGACTTTCGATATTCGAATCTCTTGAATTTCGATTATCGAACTTCTGGAATTTTGTTTTTCGAACTTCTTGATTTTTTAATTCCATATTATTAAATATGCTCATAAAGTCTTTAACATAAATTCTGTTAGGCTTTCCCAGTCCTTGTCTTTTCTTCTCAATCAGTCCTATTCCTGACTTAATATCAAGTTCGGCTATTAATTTATTTGCTTTTTCACTTGCACAATTAAATTGATCTTTTATACTTTCAATTGTGTAGTAAATAAAGACTTTTCCATCTTCATCTATCCAGCCATTTTTATATGAAAGACCCATTCGATTAAGCATATATGAATACAAAACTTTTGCTTCAATAGAAATGCTCTCAAAAATCTCATCTTCCATTAATACCATAGGTAACCTAATGAAGTTATACATCTCAGATTGCCTATTATAAAAATAATCAAAATTCATTCTTACCTCCTTATATAATGTATTTAGGTTGTTAAAGGTAACCTATAACCCTTTATCGACTAAGTATTATTCAGTTTTACTGTATAATATTGTTATTAGATAGAGTGTACTCGTCCCCTCCTTGAGATTTAATCT
>NZ_JBRFJE010000019.1:0-34552 GCF_052932165.1 Finegoldia sp. P3-F-LR
TACTTACCCTATTTTTAATCTTAAACTTTAGGGTGCTTTTTCATGCTTATTTTTATTCAGTTTTTATCAATATCATTACTTATATTTTCTTTGTTTCACCTCTTGACTTTTAATAGTTAGTCTTTCTATATTGTACTATATTTGTGTTATTTTATTGTAAATTTAATTGTGGCTCAAATACGCATTTATGAATTTATCCAAATCACCATCCAAGACATCTTGCACTTGTGAACTTTCAAAGTTTGTTCTGTGATCTTTTACCAATGTGTATGGTTGGAAGACGTAGGATCTGATTTGGGAGCCCCAGGCGATTTGGTTGTATTTGCCTTGGATGTCTTCGATTTTTTCACGCTTTTCTTCTTCTTTTATCATGATAAGCTTGGCAATTAGCATATCCATGGCGTATTTTCTGTTGGCGATTTGCGATCTTTCTGTTTGACATTGTACTGTGACTCCTGTTGGAATGTGTGTGATTCTAACTGCAGAGTCTGTCATGTTGACGTGTTGTCCACCGGCACCTGACGCTCTGTAAGTGTCCACTTTCAAATCTTTGTCGTCTATTTGGATGTTGTGACTGTCTTTGATTTCTGGGAAGACGTCCACTGATGCGAATGATGTGTGGCGACGTTTTTGTTGGTCAAACGGAGAAATTCTGACAAGTCTGTGGACTCCTTTTTCGCTTTTCAAAAATCCATAAGCGTTAATTCCTTGTACGATTAACGATACGGATTTAATGCCGCCTTCTGTATCTTGGTTGTAGTCGGTGATTTTATAGGAATAATTCTTGTCCGCAATCCACCTCGTGTACATTCTCAGTAACATTTCCGCCCAATCTTGTGCTTCAGTCCCACCTGCACCTGCGTGTATGGACATAATCGCATTATTCTTGTCGTATTCTCCCACCAAGAGCGTTTTGATTTTGAATTCGTCGACTTTTTCTTCCAAACTTTCGAGTGTCTTGGAGATTTCTTTTTCGTATTCTTCGGTGTTGTCTTCTTTGCTAATTTCGAGCATCATTCTTACTTCTTCGATTTTTTCTTCGATTTCATCGTAGTTTTCGACATCAGCTTTTATTGAATTCAATTCGTCGAATATTTCTTGTGCTTTGTCGCTGTCATCCCAAAAGCCCTGTTTCAATGTTTCTTGTTGCAATTCATCTAATTTTTTTCTTAAATTGTCTAAGTCAAAGAGACTCCTTTATTTCTTTTAGATTTTGAGATAAATTTTCTATTTTTTCGTTAATTAAAAATACGTCCATTTTTATCCTCCAATTGCATATATTTTTTGAACAAAAAAGGAGGATTTCTCCTCCTTTGTGTTTGTATTTGTTTTTATAATAGTGAGTGGCTTGTGATGTGAAGTAGTTATCCTTGTGCTAAGAATAATTTACTTCGCCTCTCCTTAGCTATAAATGTTTGATGTTCAATATTCACAACCAAACATTTCACTTCGCTTTTTTCACTATTTATTTATTATCTGTTTTTACCACAGCAGTTTTTGTATTTCTTACCACTTCCGCATGGACATGGATCGTTTCTACCGATTTTCTTACCTTTAACTACTGGTTTGTTGATTTCTTCTTCACCACTTGATGCAGAAGTTTCGTGAGCTACTTGTTTTCTTTCGATTTCTTCAACTGGTTGAACGTTGAACATTCCTCTAACTGTGTCTTCTTTTATAGAGTGGTTCATATCTTCAAACATTTCGAAACCTTCATTGTTGTAAGCTCTTACTGGGTCTTGTTGACCGAACGCTCTTAGACCGATACCTTGACGCAATTGATCCATCGCATCAATGTGATCCATCCATTTTCTATCTACAACCATAAGAAGAATTACACGTTCGATTTCTCTGAATTTTTCTTTGCCGATGGCTTCTTCCTTTTCGCCGTAAACTTCCAATGCTTTTTGTGTTACATAATCTGTGAAAGTTTTCTTGTTGTAGCTGTTAAGTCTTGTAAGATCCAATGTTCCTTCTGGAATGAATGTGTTAAGATATGTCATCAATGCTTCCATTTCCCAATTTTCTGATTTTGAATCTTGGCAATATGTGTCAATTGCATTAGCAATGATGTCCTTAATCATAGCAACGATAGATTCGTGCATGTCTTCTCCGTCAAGTACTTTATCCCTTTCAGTATAAATTACTTTACGTTGCGCATTCATAACGTCGTCGTATTTCAATACGTTCTTTCTGATACCAAAGTTATTAGATTCAACTTTTGTTTGCGCTCTTTCGATTGCTTTAGTGATTGTTCTGAATTCCATTGGTTCGTCTTCTGGGAATTTGCCAGATTCAGCGTATTTTTGGATAGTTTCGCCACCGAACAATCTCATTAAGTTGTCTCCTAATGATACGAAGAATCTTGATTTACCAGGGTCTCCTTGACGGCCAGAACGACCACGCAATTGGTTGTCGATACGACGTGATTCGTGACGTTCAGTACCAATTATATATAATCCACCAACTTCAAGAACTTTCTTCTTATCTTCGTCAGTCATTTTCTTGTATTTTTTGTATAATTCATTGTATACATTTCTTGCTGCAACTAATTCTTCGTCTGTGCTTGGCAAGAATGAATCCAAACTTTCGATTACGTATTCGCCGTAACCTTGTTTTTTCATATCGTGTTTTGCTAAGAAATCTGGGTTACCACCTAAAAGAATATCGGTACCACGACCTGCCATGTTTGTTGCGATAGTAACTTTGTCAAACATACCTGCTTGTGCTACGATTTCTGCTTCACGTTCGTGTTGCTTAGCGTTCAATACGTCGTGTTTGATTCCGTTTTCCTTCAACAAGTTGGACAATCTTTCTGAAACTTCAATTGAAATTGTACCTACTAGAATTGGTTGTCCAGTCTTGTGAATTTCTTTTATTTCTTCAACGATTGCGTTGAATTTTGCATTTTCGTTGATGTAAACTCTGTCTTGTTCGTCAACTCTGGCTACTGGTTTGTTAGTAGGAATTTCAACAACGTCCATCTTGTAGATTTCGTTGAATTCCGCTTCTTCAGTCTTAGCAGTACCAGTCATACCACTTAATTTGTTGTACATTCTGAAGTAGTTTTGGAATGTAACTGTTGCCAAAGTTTTAGATTCGCTCTTAACTTCAACACCTTCTTTTGCTTCTATAGCTTGGTGAAGGCCATCAGAATATCTTCTACCTTCCATGATACGACCAGTAAATTCATCGACGATAAGGATTTCGTCATCTTTTACTACGTAATCAATATCGCGTTTCATCGTATTGTTAGCCTTCAAAGCTTGGTTGATGTGGTGAGCTAATTCCATGTTATTAGGGTCAGACAAGTTTTCCACGCCGAAATATTCTTCGGCTTTTTTAGTACCAATTTCTGTAAGACTGGCAGTTTTTCTCTTTTCGTCAACTAAGAAGTCTACAGTTTCATCCTTGAATTCACGATCGAAAATATCTGGCTTATCTTCTTCTGGATCCATAATACGTCCAGTTAAACCATTAGCAAACATATTTGCTCTTGTGTACATATCTGTAGATTCGTCGCCTTGACCAGAAATAATAAGTGGAGTTCTAGCTTCATCTATTAAAATGGAGTCAACTTCGTCCACGATTGCAAAGTTAAGACCTCTTTGAACCTTGTCTTTTTTGTAAATAACCATGTTGTCACGCAAATAGTCGAAACCATATTGGTTATTAGTACCGTAAGTAATATCACAAGCGTAGTTTTCACGTCTTTCGTCATTATCCAAACCATAAACGATAACGCCTACAGTTAATCCCAAAAATTCGTGAACCTTTCCCATCCATTCCTTATCTCTCTTTGCAAGATAGTCATTGACAGTAACCACGTGAACGCCCTTACCACTAAGCGCATTCAAATAAGCAGGTAAAGTTGC
Source organism: Finegoldia sp. P3-F-LR (assembly GCF_052932165.1). Taxonomy (NCBI): domain Bacteria; kingdom Bacillati; phylum Bacillota; class Tissierellia; order Tissierellales; family Peptoniphilaceae; genus Finegoldia; species Finegoldia sp. P3-F-LR. The sequence goes on from NZ_JBRFJE010000019.1 coordinate 3,876, forward strand.
AACCAAAGTCTTACCTTCACCAGTTTTCATTTCTGCAATTCTACCTTGGTGTAAAACAACACCACCGATTAATTGCACACGATATTGTTTCATACCCAAAACTCTGTAGCTGGCTTCTCTAACTACAGCAAATGCTTCTGGTAAAATATCGTCCAAAGTTTCGCCGTTTTTTAATCTTTCCTTGAATTCAACAGTTTTATGCTTTAATTCATCATCTGATAATTGTTGCATAGACTTATCATATGATTCAATTTTTTTAATAATTGGTTCTATTTTCTTTAGCTCTTTTTTATTAGCTGAGCCAAAAATAGATTCAAATACTCCCATATAAATCTCCTTACTTTAATATCTATAAATACTACCTTTTATTTTAACATTAAAACATATCATTTACAACAAAAACATCAACATTTAAAGGAAATCACTTATAAAATTTTCCAATAAATTACAGTGCATATAATTTTGGAAGAAAAATCCGAAAAATTTATTTATAAAATCATCTTCAATATAAAAGAGAGCCGAAGCTCTCTTTTGTTACACCGATAGTTTTAATTTAATTTTCCGTATTTCTTTTCCATTCTATTGTACAAATACAATGCCAATAGTGTGAATAGTAATGGTCCTGCTACAGACATTATTGTAGTCAACCAGTCCCCACTACTAATAGCTGGTTCAATAATTGTAAATAGGTTCGCAAATCCTACAACTAAACATACTAAGAACACAGCCGCCTTGACAACTCCCATAGATTTAAATTTTTCAAATGGTTTTTCTATTTCTTGATTTTTCTTAAACGCTAAGAAAGAATAAGAAATGAAGAAGTAAGGCAAAGTCATTGAAACGTTAGTCATTGACACCAATACTTCGAAGAATTGTTTTGCGCTTTTTCCTCCGAATGAAACAATGGCGATAATTACAATAACACACGCTGCTTGATACTTCATAGCATTCACATACATACCGTTTTTTTCAACAGTCCAAGATTTTGGCCATAATTCTTTTGGAGTTCCACCTATTAATTGCTTAAGTGGAGAATAAATCAAAGTAAAAAACGCTCCTGTCAATGCTAAAAACATCGAAATACCCATGTATCTTGAAATCCACAAACCACAAGTTCTAGCTGCAGCTTCACTCATACCAAAAGCAAGTCCCAATTGATAACCCATGTGATTCATACCGATATATGAAACATTACCTAAAGTAATAGTTTCTTTTGAGAAACTTTTGAAAGCAAAATCCCAATTAGTAAAAGATCCAAACATCAAAATCCCCAATGCATATCCAACAGTTATTATTATAGCTGCGATGCTTACACCTTTAGGGAAATTTTTTTCAGGATTTTCTGTTTGATCTACAAGACCACCTATAACTTCTATTCCACCATATGCAAAGATTGCGTATACAACAAATGATAAAACAGCAATTCCTCCACCTGCGTATTTTGGATTTGGAGATTGGAAAAATGCTTCAAAATTAATTGGTTGTAAAACTTTTCCTTTGTTTAAAATAAGTATAATTAATCCTCCAACAAACAAGAAAATATTAATAAGAGCTACAGCACTTCCGCCAACAGAAGTAATCTTTTTAATTTTTTCCAAACCTTTGTTAGATACATAAGTAACCATTATAATCCAGCAGATTGCCAAAATACCCAAAGTTTTTACTGAGTCTAACCCGAACAAAGACCATTGTTGAGTCTTATCAACCCCGAAAATAGCATTCGATAAAACAATCCAAATACCTGAACCTACATTTACTTGCCAGATTATGTAGGATGCAAACCACATAAAAGTGATTACAAAAGCGTACTTCTTGCCAGAACTTTTTTCCATCCAAGAATAAATACCACCTTTTGCATCTTTAAATGCAGAACCATACTCTGCTATCATGAATGCAAATGGTAGGAAAAACGCTATACCAGATAAAATATACCAAGGAATAGCGGAGTATCCCATTAAATAATATGATCTACTAATGTTAGTGAAACCAAAAACCGACGTAAAAATCATCAGTATAAGCGCTTTCAAACTAAGTTTTTGTTTGTCTGTCATATATTCCTCCTAATATTAATTCAACTCTCAAAATCGCAATCGGTGTAAAACGCTTTGAGAATGATTGTTTTTTAGAAAAAATTTGAATTATAATACAATTGAAACGCAAGTATTTATCGCTTTAACACGATGTAGTATAGGCGATATACGCCTTTTCCCTCATTTTATTGCACTACTCTCTAACTTCTTCTCTCTTATATTATATTCATTAATATTCTGATTTGTCAACCACTTTTTTTGCTTGTTTTAACTGTTGATTTAGGGATTTATCTGCCTTTTTTCTTGATGTATATTTATACGTAATTAGCTACATTAAACTTACGATTAATTTACTTTTAATTGATATTTCTTTAGTTCATATTAGAATATTAATAAAATAAATTTATCTTAATATTGTTAATTTAAAATTTTTAATATTTTTTAATTCCTCAATTTTTTATTCTAATAATTTTAAAACTACGGAGTACAATTAAAAAACATTCTTAGTATTCTAGATATTCATGCTAGATGTTCTCCCCTTCCGTTTATGTTAAAATTCACTCCGCAATCATCCTTGTGTCCGTTTAGGCAAGTAATCGAACATACCTATATTGTAAATCCATGTAAACAGTCAAGCCTTTTTGCTAAGAATATCATACGGAGAAAATAATCATAAATTCAAGTGAAGTGAACCGTTAAAAAATTGTGCTGTCTGAGTGCGTAGCACGAGTTCACAATTTTAGGTTCACAAGCTTATAATTTATTTATTTTTGTAGTCTAGATATTCGTGCAAAATGCTTGATCTGTGTTGTGTCTGAATAAGATTATTAAATTTTCACCAAGATATTCGTGCGCGATTGTTGCCGTAGCCTAGATATTCGTGCATGATGATTTTTCAATCACAGGACTAAAAAAAGAGCCCACATTTGTGAGCTCTTGTATTTATTAAAGTATTGAAAATCCTAATTCTTTTGAGTCTTTGCAGAATGTCTTCACTGTGTCTAGTGAATATTCGTTTAAGTCTTTTCCCATCAATGAAAGTTTCTTGATGATGGCTGGAGTACATGTGATGATGTCTACTCCCAGTTCATTTGCTTGGTAAATGTTGAACACTTCTCTAGGAGATGCCCACAACAATTCGCAACCTTTTTTAGTTTTGCAAATTTCCAAGGCTTCTTTCATGATTGGCATTGGATCAACCCCTGTGTCTGCAATTCTTCCAGCAAATACTGAAACAATGCTTGGAACATTTTCAGTCAAGTTGTCTACAACTTCTCTTACTTGATCCACTGTGAAGATTGCTGTTACGTTAAGTTTAATTCCTTTTGAACTAAGTTTTTTCAATAATGGAGCAGTTGATGTTCCATTGCTTGTAGTTACTGGAATTTTGACGTAAACATTATCTCCCAATGAAGAGATTTTGTCTGCTTCTTTTTCCATAGTTTCTAAATCATCTGCAAATACTTCAAATGATACTGGATATTCTGTAATTTCTTCTAGAACTTTCTTAGCAAATTCAACGTAATCAGTAATTCCAGCTTTTTTCATCAATGATGGATTAGTTGTGAATCCCGTTACTTTTTTTGATGCCAATGATTCTAACATGTCTTCTAATACTGCACCGTCTGAGTAAATTTTTGTGTTAATTTTATCCATTTCAACCTCTTTCTTGTGTAGTTCAAATTATTGTTCGTTGTTAATTGCCGTATCTTTCTTAGTGATAATTGAAGGAGCTATTAAAACTACTGCCAAAACAGCGATAATAATATAAACTCCGACATTACCCATAGCGTTACCGACTTTTCCTAATAAAATTCCCAAAACTCCGAAGTCAAAATCTCCGAATGTTGTATTATTGAATCCTAATTGTCCTAAAACTGGAAGTAAGAATGCTGGAAGGAATGCCAAGAATAATCCGTTGATGAATGAACCAATCATAGCTCCTCTTCTACCGCCAGTTGCATTACCGTAAATACCAGCAGTTGCACCACAGAAGAAGTGAGGAACAAGTCCTGGAATAATTAATACTCCACCGATAGCTCCCAAAATAAACATACCGATTAATCCGCCTACAAAACTACATGCAAATCCCAAAATAACTGCTGTTGGTGCGTATGGGAAAAATACTGCACAGTCAACTGCAGGAACAGAGTTTGGAATAAGTTTTGTAGCAATACCTTCGAATGCAGGAATTAAATCTGCCAAAATCATTCTAACACCGGCATATACGATTGCCACACCAACTGCGAAGTTTAATGCAGAGATGATTGCAAACAAATATGGGTTTTGTCCGTTAGACATTTTGCCAACGAAATCTGGACCAGCTTTGATGCTTGCGATTAGATAGAACACAATCATTGTCAACGCTGTTGAAATTGTAGTATTTCTCAAGAAACCCCATTTTTCAGGAATTTCGATATCTTCAGTTGATTTGGAATCTTTTCCAACTAATGAACCGATGAACGCCGACAAATAATATCCCAATGAGCCAAAGTGACCAAGAGCTATCTCATCTCCATCAGTAGCCTTCAAAGTGTATTTTTGTCCGATTGCTGGAGAGATTGAACTCCAAGCTCCCAATATAAATCCACCAGCCAATACCAAAGCCACGCCCTTAAATCCGATTGCACCTAAAGTTGCTGATAATAGACAAGCCATGAAGAAACTGTGGTGACCAGTTAAGAAAATATACTTGTATCTTGTAAATCTTGCTATTAATAAGTTAAAAATAAGTCCTACTAACAAAATTGACATTGTTTCTACGCCCAAAACTTTTTGCGCAACAGATGTGATAGCTTCGTTATTAGGAACAACACCAGTGATATTGAATCCGTGTTGAATCATTTGACTCAATGGATCCAAGTTAGTCGTGATGACATTTGCACCTGCAGCCAACATTAAATATCCTAAGATTGGACCTAATGTACCAGTCATTACCTTATGAGCTGGTTTCTTAAGAGCGATAAGACCTACCATCGCGATAAGACCCATCAAAAACGCAGGTTCAGATAAAATATCCTTTAATACGTTTAAAAATCCCATAAATTCCTCCTAAATTTTTAAATTTTATTTGAATTCTTCTAATACAGGAACCAAATCTTCTTCGATTTTTTTCTTGTTAGTGTAGCTTTTAACGATAGCTACTTTTTGATCATCTGAGAAAATTGATTTGAATTCCTTAACAGTTACGAAAAGATCAGCGCCTTTTCCTACAGCTGCGTTAGAATCACAAGATTCAACGTTCGCTTCAATTCCCATTTCCTTGCAAATAGTTTCAACCTTCATTTTCAAAAGAAGACTACTTCCAATTCCATTACCACATACAGTAACAATATTAATCATCATTTCCCTCCTCTAATTTTTTGTTAATTATTTCCAACATTTCGTCCTCAGAATTTGCGTTGATAAGCTCATCTGTAATTTCATCTGAATCCAAAAGCACTGCCAATTGTTGAAGTGCTACAATGTGTGATGAAGAATCCACCGCTGCCAAACAGAATAAAATTCTTACCCAGTTGTCCTCATCCTCTTCTTCGTTTCTAAAATTAACAGGCTCGTTTAATTTCGTCAAACTAATAGCCATTTTATTTACATTGCCGTTTGGTCGTGCGTGAGGAACCGCAATGTTCGGAGCAAGCACAATGTATGGACCAGCATCCTCAACGCTTTTTATCATGTCTTCTACATATTGTTCGTTAATGTAACCATTGTCCAACAAACTTTTAGCTGCAATTCTTATTGCATCCTTCCAATCATTTGCATGATCTTCAATTCGTATCAATTCTTTTTTTATTAAATCGCTCAAACTATCACCTCTTTACAAAAAAATATTGGTTAACAAAAGTATTGTTAACCTTATTTTACCATATATTCACATTAGATTATATATGCGTTTCAAAAAAATTTGCCAATTTAAAGGATTAAACTACCAATCGTAATTATCACCGTCAAAGTCACCACCGAAAATATCGTCGATAAACACAAAATCTTATGCCCAATTATTTTATTATACCATCATTGTGAAATTTTTCTAGTATTATTTTTGGGCTTTGATGTGCGAAATGAGAGAGAGGAAAACTGTTGAAGGTTTTTTTAAGGTGAACGAAAGCAGAAAATTAGTTTGCTAAGGGTTGTGATTTTTCCCAGTAACCTGTATATTTTCTGTGATTTATTGCAATGAAAAAATCAGATTACCAGTTTTGCTAAGAATATCATACGGAGAAAAATAATCATAAAATCAAGCGAAGTGAACCGTTAAAAAATCGCACTGTCTGAGCGTTAGCGAGTTTGCGATTTTAGGTTCACAAGCTTAGAGTTTATTTATTTTCGTAGTCTAGATATTCGTGCAAACTGGTTTTCTGCTTTGTAAATTTTGAAACAGTCTATTCTTCTCCAATCAAAAAAGAGCATCACGTGATGCTCTCATAATTTATTTTACTAATTTTTTGAGTGGTGTTTTCTTCAATGTTTCTATAAATACTTCATTTTTACCGAAGAATAATATCAATGTGTATCCGATGACGCTGATGAAAAACACTGCCAATAAGTTAAGCGTGTAGTGTGTGATAAACTTTGTAACTACAAATTTTGTCAAAAGTATCCACAACGCACCTGCTACTGCGTATTTCATTGTATAGAATAATTTGTCCATTTCAAAGTAGAACTTTGCTTCTTTGAATTCAAATAAGCACACAAGAACTACTACTAATTCGGAGATCGCCGTAGTCATTGCTGCACCATTTTGTTGCCAAAGTGGTATGAAAATTAGGTTTAATCCTACATTTACGAACGCCGATATCGTCGTCGCTTTCAAATTCAACGCTTCTTTTCCCAATGGAACGTTCATGCACGTTGTGATTACACCACCTGTTATTGCAAAAAACACCGATACGGATAAGATTTGCAATGAAAGTGCTCCTGCCATAAATTTTTCTCCGGAGAGAATGTAGACGATATTTTTGGATAGAACTCCAAGTCCCATGCACATTGGTATCATTAGCAAAAGCAAGAAACTTGAGATTTCTGTCAACAAATGTCTAAATTCTGTCTTGTCATCCAATGTCGCAGCCTTGGATAATCTTGGAATTGTAACCATGTAAATCGCGCCGAGCATTTGTTTTACAACGGAATACACCCTCACACTTACAGTGTAAAGTCCTGTATAAAAAACGCCCGAGATCCATCCTAGCATTGTCATGTCTGCGCTGACATACACCAAAACTGCGATACTATTTGAGAAGAATAGCATGATAGGCTTCAAGTGTCTTTTCAAATTTAATTTAAGTGTTGGCTTCAAACTTACGTATCTTCTAACGTGTAACATATTTGATATGCACACCAAACCATTTACGAAAACCGTAAGTCCGGCGTATTTTAAATAATCTTCTTGAGTTTTTACTACGAAAAATAGTAAAATAACTCCCAACGTTTGAACCAAAATGCTCCTAATTGTAATGTACAAATAATCCTCATGGATTGCGTTGACCCATTCAACTCCAAGTGTCGCGAAGATTATACTCAAACTTTGAATGAAAACAAGTGTTGCAATGTCATGCATTTTCGCAGAAATTATACAGAAAATTACCAAACAAATATAAGAAATCAACGTAGACAACAAGTTGATGGAGAAAACTTCCCTCGAAAATTGGTTGAGTTTTACTCTGTCTTCTCTGTATTTAGAACCTTCTCTGACTGCGTAATTGGTAATTCCAAGCGATGCAATCAGCATGAATATTTTAATAATTGAATCCCCGTAGCTTACCTTTCCCATGTTTGCTACTTGCAAAATTCTCGTAGCGTAAGGAAAAGTTATCAACGGGTACACAACGCTCAGCCCAACTTTGATTAAATTAAGCATCGCGTTTAATTTAAGTGATTTTTGCTTTGCCAAGTTTTTCCTCTCCTATGTGCAAAATTTATACTTACTATATTGTATCACACCTATCCAGATAGATTATTACAACATTTCAAATTTTCTCCAAAAAAATAACCGCCACTTTTCAATGGCGATTGTTTTCTAGGCTTAGCCTATATGGATTTTGCTATAACATTATAGCACGTTTTAAAGAATTTGGCACTATAGCATTTCAACGAATGCGCCAATTCTTGTGTTCAATTGTCCAATGTCTGATTTTGAGTAATCTGTTTCCACTGCAATATATGGAACATTTTTCTTGTCGTTGCAGAATCTTTTGATCGATAAACCTTCAACTTGATATGGAATACAAGCTTGTAAATGCATGTCGATAACACCATCAACCTTGTATTCGTCGATTAATTTATCCAATAATTTAAGTCTGTTTTCGTTTGGACTCACACATGCACAACCAATGTTCATGTATTTTCTAGCAATCGCATCGATCATATCTGGATTGTCTACATCGACATTTTCATCAATAGCCTTAGCGCCACCACAGTTTTCGTAGCTAACCACAACTGCACCGTTGTTTTCGACTGCTTCGATAACTTTTTCAGTCGCACCACCGATAGGACAACCAGTAATCAAAATTCTTGGTTTGCCACTGATGTGCTTGTGTTCAGACATAACCTTAGCTTTTAATTCTTCAAGCATTTGTGGAATTTGTTCCTTGTCAAAATCAAATTGCACACCATTTAAAACATGCCACAATTCTCCACCTGTGATTGGCAAATCATCAGCCTTCATTATAGAATAGAAGTCCTTTACAGCGGATCTCTCAGCATTTTTCACTTCAATAGCATGCTTTAATTTTTCATCAGTGATTTCTACTCCGAATAAATCTTCGATAGTCTTAATCATTTTTCTGATTTCTTCTTTCCATAAAATAAGACCTTGTTCAGTGTTCTTGTTTGGAAGCTCCATAACATGAACTGGTTTGAATTCTCCCAAATATTCGTACATCTTCTTCTTGCCATCGCAAGTAGTTTCTCCGACAACCAAATCAGAGAAATAGAAGAACGGACACTTATCAGTCAACGCAAAACCATAAGAAGATTTGATAAGTGGGCATAAGTTTTTAGGCAAATCCCTCTCAGCATCTTGAATAGTTTCGTCACTTGTAGCACACAAACTAACACAAGTAGCACCAGCTGCAACAGCTAACTCTTGTGGAAAAAACGTACAAAAAATTCCTATAACAGGAATATCCTTATCCTTTATTTCTTTTACCTTCAAAAAAGCATTTTGACGACTTTCTGCAAAATCGTTAAAAACTTCTGGTAATTCCTTCTTTAAATCAACCATTTAATCACCTCGTAACAAATAATATCATTTAATCGCCAATATATCAAAATGATAATCGTTATTTATAGATTTTTTCTATAAATGACCTCCCTCGCCTCTCTCTCATAGATGATTTTGCGGAAAATCTTGATAATTTTTCAAAACCAAAAACATCGTAAAAGAGCGAATCATTCGAAAAAAATTGTTTTATATTCAATCAAAAAGCAGATTACCAAGTTTGCTAAGAATATCATACGGAGAAAATAATCATAAATTCAAGCGAAGTGAACCGTTAAAAATTGTGCTGTTTGAGCGTTAGCGAGTTCACAATTTTAGGTTCACAAGCTTAGAGCTTATTTATTTTCGTAGTCTAGATATTCGTGCAAACTGGTTTTCTGCTTTGTATGTTATGAAACTACCTCCAACAATTTTTGTAGACAGATGAGCGATTTACGAGTTTTGTGTTTTCTTGTCAAGTGTAAATGTTCTGCGATTTGTTGCAATGAAAAAAGCAGATTACCAAGTTTGCTAAGAATATCATACGGAGAAAATAATCATAAATTCAAGCGAAGTGAACCGTTAAAAAATTGTGCTGTTTGAGCGTTAGCGAGTTCACAATTTTAGGTTCACAAGCTTAGAGTTTATTTATTTTCGTAGTCTAGATATTCGTGCAAACTGGTTTTCTGCTTTGTAAATTTTGAAACTACCTATTACATTTTTTATTTCTTCAATTCATCCAACACTTCGTTGACTGTTTCTTTTTCAGAATAAGGCGTCTTTTCATTTCCTTTGAGCTTGATGAAGTTTTCTTGTCCTTTTCCCAAAAGTAGAACAAAATCTCCATCATTTGCCATTTCTATCGCATGTTTAATGGCAGATTTCCTGTCCTTGATTCTTACAAACTCACCGTTTTCTTCTTCAATCCCACTGACGATGTCATCTGCAATGTTTTCGTATGTGTCGAATTTTGGATCGTCAGTTGTCACCACTGAGAACACGTTATTTTCAGCGGAAATCTTTCCGACCTCATGTCTGATTTCACTAGTCCTGTCGCCACTCATTCCATAAACCGCGATTTTTCGTTTGTCGTTTGGCACAGATTTGTAGATATTTTCGAACGCTTTTGGAGTGTGTGCAAAATCGATGACAATATTTATTTCCATATCATTCTTTACGAATTCAAATCGTGCCTCAACGCCTGTAAAACTTTCCAAAGCTTTGGCGATATCTTTCAATTCGTATCCCAATAAATTCACCGCAGCAATCGCAGCCACAGCATTGTACACATCAAACATCGCAAATCTGTTCAGTACGAATTTTACGTTTTTGATTTCAAAATGCATCTTGCCATCAATCAATTCGACATTTTCTGCCCTAAAATCAGATTCATTTTCAAGTGAGAATGTGTATGTGTCTTCAAACCTAGCCTTCGCTTTTCTTCCGTATTCATCATCTACGTTTGCGATTTTTTTCTTGGAATTTTCGAACAAAATCATCTTTGCATCGAAATAATTCTCCATATTTTTGTGAAAATCCATGTGTTCCATCGATAAATTGTTAAATACTGCCACATCGAAATCAATCCCGTCTAGTCTGTGCAAATACAATCCGTGGCTGGAACATTCCACAACGGCGTTGTCGATTTTTTTGCCCACAGAAAGCTTCAAAATCTTGTCGATTTCTGAGATTTCTGGAGTCGTGTTTGGCGTTTCGTATTTTTCTCCAGCGATAAAGGTACCGTTCGTGCCAATGTTTGTGCATGTTGAGTCCAAATGTTCCAAGATATGACTAATCATAGAAGATGTCGTCGTTTTGCCATTTGTCCCAGTAACTCCTATCACGCGAAGCTTCTTCGATGGAAAATCCATAACCACATTTGAAATTTGAGCAAGAGCTATCCTTGCATCTTCTACTTTGATGTAGTTGATCCCTTCTATTTTTTGTGTATCTTGTGTAACCACAATCGTGTTTGCGCCGTTTGCAATCGCCTTGTCGATAAATTTGTGTCCATCAAATTCCATCCCTGAAATCGCCACAAACACTCCGCCTTTTTCGATTTTCCTGGAGTCATTTGTCACATTTGTAATCTCGTCGTCGGTGTTTTTGGTGTAATCTATATAATCAATTTTATCTATAATATCAGTTAAGTTCATTTATTTTCCCCTTTAGTTTTCATTTATATATTATTATATAACATCGGGCTACATATTAAAAAACAAAAAAACTGACCACCTAGGTTAGTGATCAGTCTACAAATTTTTATTTCATAACAGCTACTGCAACTGCTATTGCTGCGATTCCAATGATAAGTCCAAACACAAGTCCTGCAACAATACTTACTATCGCTGATTTCACACCTACTGCAAGCATTCTTTCATCAGAAATTCTGTCGTAGAATACTGCTGAATACAAGATAACTCCAATTATCATGACAAGGATTGATGGAAGGAACGTTGTTGGAAGTGCCATCAACAAAATGTTAATCAACGCTTCAACTGCTACATACACTCCAAGTCTCGTGTCTCTTTCTACAGGATTTGGAACTGGTGACATATCTTTTTTAGTGAAATGGAACATAATTCTACACACTGCATAATAGAAAAACATTGATGTCACAGCAGTTATTATACTGAAGGTTGTCAAACTCAATCCAGTTTTTGTTACTTGTTCCAATTGTTGTGCTTGTTCTGGGTGAAGCTTGTATTGTACGATTGATGCAATATATGTGAACACTCCGTACAACAAGAATAAAATTACAAACGCACCTTTTTTATTGAATTTTTCAATAAGTCCATGTAACATTGAGAAAATATTTTGACAAAAACCAGCATAACCTGAACTCTCCCTTTGAGTGTAGTCTTCGATGTATTCTTCTTCATCATCTTGCCCTTCAAAGAAAAAACTGTCGTCTGTTTTTTCGTAATGATCCTGTTTCGTATTAGAATAATTATCATCATTAGATGCTTCAAAATAATTGCTATTTCTGTCAGAATAACTGTCCTTATCTTCGCTAAATCCGCCTCTTACATCTTCTTTTTCACTAAAATAGTTGCCGTCTTTAGTGTATTCACTGTCATCATTTTCAAAGTTTCTGTAATCTCTGTCGTCTGACATACTCTCCTCCTACTTATTATTAGTCTTCCTTTTCATCCTTCTCGTCTTGTTCCAACAAAACCTTCTTCCATTTGTCTAGTTGTGATTCTTCTTCCTTGGAAAGTTTTGGTGTTTGTGGGTCCAATTGTTCGAACAAATCCAACATAACCTCACTCACAACAAACCTCGTGAACCATTTGTTGTCCGCAGGAACTACATACCAAGGTGCATAATCAGTTGAAGTATGCTCCAACATATCTTCATAAGCCTTGTGGTAATCGTCCCAGTTTTCTCTTTCCAAAATATCACTTGCTGCAAACTTCCAATGTTTTTCTTCCAAGTTAATCCTATCCAATAGTCTTTCTTTTTGTTCGTCCTTTGACACATGCAAGAAAAACTTCACAACCTTGATACCATTATTGTCCAAATATTTTTCGAACGCATTGATATCTTCGAATCTTTTTTCCCAAAAATCGTCGTCGTTTTTTTGATTAACCAAATTGTGAACTCTGGTTACCAAAACATCTTCGTAGTGCGATCTGTTGAAAATCCCAACCTCTCCGTAAGAAGGAGTCTTTTGTGTAATCCTCCACAAATAATCGTGATCCAATTCTTCTGTGGAAGGTTGCTTGAAGCTTGTAACCTTGCAGCCAGCAGGATTAAGCGCGGTGAACACCTTTTTCACCAAACTGTCCTTACCCGCAGCATCCATCGCTTGAAGCACAACCAAAATTCCTCTTTTGTTTTCAGCGTATAATTTTTCCTGAAATTCAAACATTTTTTCCAAATTTTGTGGAAGAATTTCTTCCTTCACTTCTTGTTTGGAATAAGAATCGTCTTTTTTAGTGCTAAATTTTTCCAAATCAACTTTTTTGTTAGGTTTTACCCTGTATTTCTTAATATCCATAATATACTTCCTTTTAATATCGTTATTATATATTTATCCAAATTGGGTAAAAATAAAACAATTTCATTTATTGAATTAATTATATCATTTGTTCAAGTTTTCTTCAATAGTTTACTATCACATTAGTATTATGTAAAATTTATTTGACAATCGCCATTTTATATAATAAATTCATATTAACCAAAAGGAGGAACAATTATGAAAATATCAATACTAAATTTAATACCAAGATTTATAGATGAAACTGCCAAACAATCCATCGAACGTGGATTGGAACTTGCAAAATGGGCAGACGGACAAAACTTCGAAAGATATTGGGTCGCAGAACACCACAACTCAAAATCAATCTCATGCTCAGCAACAGATTTGATTATCGGATATATTTTGGAAAATACAAATAGAATAAAAGTCGGAGCAGGCGGGGTAATGCTTCCTAACCACACACCATTTCAAGTCGCAGAAAGATACGGAACGCTCGAAACATTATATCCCGAAAGAATTGATTTGGGAATTGGAAGAGCGCCTGGAACAGACATCGAAACAGCAAAATTAATCTACCGTGACACATACAAAGAAGATAACTTCAAAGAAGCCATCAGAACACTTTTAAGCTATTTTGAAGAAGAAGCAGAAAACTTCAACGTGCGTCCATATCCTGGAGTTGGCACACACGTTCCAGTGTATATTTTGGGAAGCTCCATGACATCAGCGCACATCGCAGCACAATTGGGACTACCTTATTCATTCGCGGGACATTTTTCGCCAAACACAGTTGAAGTCGCACTCAAAATCTATCGCGAAGAGTTCACACCATCAAAATATTTGGACAAACCATACGTAATGCTTGGAGTATCTGCAAACGCAGCCTACGAGAAAGACGCCGCAGAACACATCAAACAACAAGCCATCTCCATATTCTTGCAAATCCAAAACAGAAACAATAGAGATGCATTCTTAAAAGCAGACCCTAACAACAGCCCAGAACTCACATCAATCGAAAAATTCATGATAAGAACTGCCCGCGGACTTCGAATCGAAGGAGATGTGAATTCTGTAAAAGACCAATTCATGGAAATAAAACAAAAATACAACCCAGACGAAATCATCGCCGCATCTTACATTCCTGATTTCAAATTATTAAAAGAAAACTACGAAATCATACAAGATTTGGCGTTGAACGAATAGAGTTTATTGAAAAACCATCCAGAAAATTCTGGATGGTTTTGTGGTTTTAGTAAAAATTTAAATCATACAAAAAGCAAACCATCATGCACGAATATCTAGACTACAAAAATTGTTGTTTTCTAAATTTCCAAATCCTAAAATCGCAAGCACACTTCGTTTACGCGGTGCGATTTTGGACGGATTTGTTCGATTTGAAAACAAACCAATTTTTTCCGTATGATATTCTTAGCATGAACGGTTTTCTTTTTATTACATCAAAAACTTTCAGGCAAATCCTGAAAGTTTTACATTATTTCGTCTATTGTTGGGATGGATTCTCCCGATCCTTTTCTGGTTACAGTCTTTGATGATGCTTTTGTGGCAAATTTCATCGCTTCTTTGATGGATTTTTGTTGATCTAGCATGACAGCCATCGCTCCGATGTAGCTGTCACCTGCAGATGTTGTATCCACGACTTTCGCTTTGATGGCATCTTGTGTAATGTGTTCTTTTTTCGAAAAATACTCAGAGCCATTTTCTCCCAAAGTTATTATCACAGAACCGACATTTTTGCCTAGCAATTCATCTGCTGCTTCTTTTAAGTTTTCTTTTGTAGAATATCTCAAAATTTCATTTTCATTAGGCACGAACAAATCCACTTTATCCAATATGTCATCCACTTCAAACTCACTTGGGGCAGGGTTCAATATCACGAAAACTCCTTTTTCTTTCGCTTTTTTAATAGCATATTCATTGACTTCTTGCGGAATTTCCATTTGCAAAATCAAAATATCGCATTCATCTAAAAGTTCGATGTTATCGTCGATGTCTTGGATTGTAATCGCATAATTTGCCCCATGATCCAAAACTATTTCGTTTTGTCCAGTTTTGTCCACATTTATTAGCGCAGTTCCAGTATCCACATCTTTTTTTATAATGTTAGTTGTGTCTACTCCGTATTCCTTCATATTTTTGAAAATAAAATCAGCGTCCACATCATTTCCCACGCACGCAAGAAACTTCACATCGCCACCGAGTTTTTTGCAAGCAATCGCTTGGTTAGCTCCCTTGCCACCGACAGATCTGCTCTTTGATATGGACGATATTGTTTCTCCAGGTTTCGGGAAATTTTCCAAATTATATGTAGTGTCTACATTCACGCTTCCTATAACTAAAATTGACATAAATCTCTCCTCAAATCTTTGCATTTACGCTAAGAGTTTTTCTTAATATATCTTATATTATACAATACAAATCAAATTTTGTAATTCAAACAAAAAACAATGTGACTGAATTTTAAAATCCAATCACATTGTAAATTTGTTGAATACTATTTGTATTCTTCTATACTTTTTTCTCCACCTAAAATGATGCCGTTTTTGATTTCATTGTCTCTCAAGTATTGTTTTACTGATACAGATGCTTCATCTTTATCTATCAATACTATTGGTGCTTTTTCGGCGTTTGATAGATATGGTGCAAGTAGTGCATCTGCAAATGCATCTTTGTTTGCAAATATTACTTTGTCAGGGTCACTGTTTACAGCTTTTGCTACTTCTAGTGCTGTTTCAACACGTGTTCTTCCTGCAAGTCTACTTGTGTTTACTCCATCATTTTTAAGTTGTGATGCTATAGTTTCTGATACTTGAGTGTGTCCACCTACTATTATTACGTTTTGGATGTTCCAATTCTTCAATGCTTTTTCTGTTGTTTTGTTTAGTTGGTCTGATCCTGTTAATAGTATTGGAATGTTTAATTTTGCAGCTAAGCTTCCTGCTGTTAATGCATCAATTGAGTTGTATCCGTTTACCAGGATTACGTCTGTTTTGTTTGAGGAGTTACGTCTGATTTCTTCTCCAAGTTTTACTGCTGTTTCGAATCTGTCAGCTCCTGCTATTCTTTGTTGTTTGATTCCCAATTGTTGTAATTGTTTTGCAACATCGTCATTAATAGATTCTTCACCACCTGCGATTATTATCTTAGATGGGTTAAGTCTTTTGATTTCTTGAAGAACTTCATCCATTATTGAATCTTTTTCTACAAATAATGTTGGTGCGTTGATTGCTATTCCTTTAGGTGATGCAGCAAGTGAGTCCACCATTTTGTCGCTTGATGTTATTATCACTGTGTCTGCTTTTTCGAATAGTGTTTTGCTTACTTCTACTGCTGTTAGTTGACGATTTCTTCCTGCTATTCTTGTTGATGGTATTTTTTCAAATATTTCTTTTAGTGTGTCTGTGTCTTTGATGTTTTCTGTTGGTGTTGTTGGTTCAACAGGTGTTGTTGGATCTGTTGGAATAGTTGGGTCTGTTGGGTCTGTTGGTTCAGTTGGATCTGTTGGTTCAGTTGGATCTGTTGGTTCAACAGGATCAACAGGTGTTACTTCTTTCTTTTCAACAACTACAGGAACTTCCACAATTCTCTTAGATCCATTTTCAAATGTTACTTCAACTTTTGCAGTATATTCACCAGGTTTATTTGTGTCGATTTTTGGCTCTGTAACATCTTTAGCTGTTGCCTTTTCTGGTAAGTTCTTGATGTTATCTGTTACATCGATCTTTTCGCCTTGTTTTACAACTTCTTTTTCGATGTCTTCTGCTTTGATTTCTGGAATTTCTTCAATTGTTCCTGGTTTTACTTCGCCTTTAAAAATAACTTTTTGATTTACTAATGATTTTTCATTGTTGAATTTTAAATGGTCAGGGTTTTCAGTGTACAACTTAACGATAACATGTTTCTTGTCAGTTGTTTCAGCGTCTCTGAAAGCAGTATCTGAAAGTTTTTTCAAACTCTTTGGTAAGTTCACTTCTTTAAGCAAACTAAATCTAAATGCAGAATCTCCGATTTCTTCGATTCCTTCTTCTAATGTTAACTTTTTAAGTCTCTTCCATTTAATATTGTGAGCGAAAGCTTGTCTTCCAATCTTTTTAACATTTCCAGGAATTGTCAATTCTTCTAATTGATGACCAGTAAATGCCCTTCCTTTGATTTCTTCAACAGTTTTTGCAATAGTAAGTTCTTTTAATGGAGCTCCTTGGAAAGCTGATCCTTCGATAACTTTTATTCCTTCAGGAATTTCAAGTTTTTTAAGTTTAATATTTCTTGCAAAAGTACCATTCGCTACCTTTGTCATATTTGGAGAAAGTCTAAGTTCAGTAATTTGATTTAATGAGAATGCTCCACCTTCAACATCTTTTACAGAATCAGGTAAGATTACTTTTTCAAGTCTATTTCCATTAAATGCAGATCCTCCAATATATTCTAAAGTGCTTGGAAATTCCACATTTTTAAAGTTGTTTAATCTGAAAGCATCTTCTTCAATTCTCTTAAGATTTTGTGGTAGTTTTACCGATACCATACCATTTGCAGAACTTACAGTATCTGTACCGAAATTAACTCCAGGATCTTTTTCTAAACTGAACGCTGATTTGCCGATTACCTCAATATCTTTACCTTCAGGAGTTTTATCTGGAAGAACCAAATTCTTGTTTACTTTGAACTTAGCCTTGCCACTTTCGCTAAATCCTGTAATAGCATTGCCTTCGTATGTGAAGTCTTCACTTGTATACAAGTAATCTTTCTTGATAACTAAGTTAGACAAAGCTTCTTCCAAGCTTTTGTTCGCAGCTGTTATTTCATCTGATGTTTTATCCAAATCAGCTAGAACTTCCTTAGCCTTGTCAAGTTCCTTCTTCATAGCATCGTAGGATTCTTTTTCGAAAGCTTCTGGAATTAATTCTTCTGCTCTTTTGATGGAATCTCTAAGTTTTGATCTGTCTGGGGCTGATTGTCTCAATTTCGCTTCAGCTTTTACCAAATCATCAAAAGCCTTATCCACTTGTTCTTGAGTTGATTTTTCGTCCTTGAAAATTCTTTTAGCTTCTTGTAATACTTTGTCGAATTCGTCGAATTGTTCTTGTTTATAATCTGATTTTACGATTGATTTAACACTTTGTAATTCTTGGAAAAGTTCACTTCTGTCTACATCTGTAACCAAAACTATCTTGTGATGGTCGCTTTCTGGTACGATATAAGTTGATGATTGTAAATGTTCAGGATTTCTAGTTTCAAGTCTTACAACCTTGCTATTTTCATAACCTGTATTGTCTTTGAATACAAAATGTCTGATTTTAAAAATAGAATAAGGAAGTTTTACAAGTTTAAGTTTATTGTTTGCAAAACTAAAATTATCTATTTGAATACTGTCCACATCATCTGAGATTTCAAGCTTACTGATTTCATTGTTCATGAAAGATTCGCTACCAGTTTTCCACACAGTGCCTGGAATGGAAACTTCAGTAAGCTTATTATCCTTGAATGCACGTGATTCAACAGATTTCAAACCTTCTTCAAACGTAACCTTAGTAATTCCTGAGTTTTGGAAAGCAGAATCTTTTATGATAAATTCCACATCAGTCTTAGGGAAAGTTACAGAATTTATTTTAAGATTTTCAAAAGAATTTTCTCTAATTCCTTCAACAGGTTTTAATACTCCATCAATAGTCACTTCTTTTGGAATAACCAAATCAGGATTCTTTGCTAACTTAGCCTTACCTTTTTCAGAAAAACCAGTAATTCCAAATCTATGAGTTTCTTCTTCCATTCTTCCCTTGTATTTGAATTCTCCATAAGTGAAATCTTCTTGTGACCATTCAGTTACAGTAGGTTGTTCTGGTTGTTCAGATTCGCCAAGTTTAACTGTCAGTTTAATTATTAAATTTGTAGCTGAATTATTAACACTTGGTGGTATATATCCTTCGATTGGTTCGAATTCTGGTAACTTATCTCTGTCAATACTTGCAGTCACTTCAAATTCTTTTGTTGTATCAAAATTATCTAAGTTCCATTTCTTTTCAAGTTCTACTTCTTTATCTTTCGAACCTGTGTTGTCTTTTTTATCTACATAGGTTGCGATAAAATCAGTATTGATATTTTTATCCAACCAAGCTTGTAGTTCTTCTTTTGAATCTGCCTTTGCTTCAACTTCTCCCAAATCAAGGTATTTGTCTCCTTCACCTGTTCCAAGTGAATTAAAGTTGATTCTTATATGTTTAAATGGGCTTTCTGTTTTTATCTCTTTTATTGTTTCCCCATTTAATGATGATTTCAATAAAACTGGATTGGATTTTTCATCACCTTTTAATAATAAACCTGTTACACCTGTTTTGTTGAAGGATGTTGTCATAACAGTCTTAACTGTAGATGGAATGATAACTTCTCCAGCTAATGACTCATCACCCATAAACGCTTGTTGACCGATATATTCCAAGCCTTCATTTAATTCAACTTTAGTTAAATTCTTGTTCATTCCAAAAGCTAATCTTTCGATTTGTTTAACAGTCGAAGGAAGCTTAATTGTTGTAAGCGAGTTAGCTGAGAAAGCTCCTTGGTCGATTGTTTCAACACCTTCTGGAATAACAACCGATGTAAGTCCTTTTCTTGCAAAGGCTCCCTTACCAATAGTTGTTACAGTCTTTCCATTAATTTTTTCTGGAATAACTACATCAGTAGCTGTACCATTATACTTTTTAATAGTCCCGCTACTTGCATCAAATTGAAAATCACCTTCTGCTGTGACTTCTTGTTTTTGTGGAACATCACTTGCGTATATGTTTACAGGAGCAAATCCTATAACCATAGCGAAAATGAGTATCCACGAAACGATCCTTTTTCTATTCATATTATCCTCCTCATTTTTCTTGTAACAATCGTTACTATCTATGTTAAATCAATAAGTTTACTGCTCTATTATACCCCTATTTGTTTTTTTGTAAACTTTTTATACGATTAATTTGTTATAAAATAAATATTTTATAAATTTGAAACTACAAACGTAAAAGTTTGATAAATATATTTTGCAATTATTTATTACGTTGTAATGATTTATCTCACACGAAAAAATAATTATTAAATAATCAAATTTGTGAATTAATGTTTTTCAAATGGGTATATTATTAAATAAGAATATTAATTGGAGGAAACCATGGACGATAAGAAACAAGATTTTAAATCAAATCTCAAAAGTTATGTATCGGATGAAAAGATTGTTCAACCTGACGATTACTTTGAAGAAAAACCTGTAGAAGATGTGGACGATGTGAATAAGGTGTCAGATGTTACTGGGTCACAAGAATCCACGAAATCTAATGACGATTATTTTGAAGAAATTAATCAAAAATACACTAAAAAAGAACGAAAAGAAGATAACGAAGAATATGAAAACTACAAGAAAAACGATTCACCTGATTGGTATTTGAAATGCGTTAAATTTATCAGTGTATATGCTGACAAAATCTACGATTTTTACGCTTCGACAAAACACGGAATCATATATTCATTTTTGACATCAGGATTGATCGCCGCTTTGACTAGCGCAGTGTGGGTTAGCGTTACAACACAAGGTTCACTTGGAGAATTGTCGAAAGTTTTCCACAGACCTACGATTTCGATTATGACTTTGATTTTAGTACCGTTAATCAACTACGCGATGACAAGATTTATATACATGTTTACGAAAAAACACATGAGACCAACTCCACCTCCTTGCACAAGAGATGTGAAGGGCGGCGTGTTTTCGATAATTAATGGATTGTTTATGTTCATACTTACGCCATTGGGATTTATCGGTAGCATTATCGGCTGCTTCACTGGAATGGCAGCTTACTCTGCGACTTTCCTAGATTTGTATTTGGAAAAGGACAGCTTCAAGGTTGGTTTGAAATCATTCATCGCACAAATCGTAATCAAAGTTATCGTCTTCGTATTGGAAATGTTGTTGGTAGCTTTGGTCGGAATTTTAATTTATAATTCATTTTCAAATATGATTAGATAAAACTTTGCCCGATCTCAATTGAGGTCGGGTTTTTGTGTGCATTCAAAAAAGCCTAGCTCAATTGAGTTAGGCTTTGTTTGATTATTGTATAAGACTTATCTTGTTTTCAAGATTATCTGTCTTTACGTTTTTTCTTCAATCCTACGAATCCCGCTGCTGTCATCAATGCTGACATTGATAGCATCATAATTTCACTTTCACTACCAGATTTTGGTAATCTCTTAGGAGTTTTGTTATTTGTAGTTGTTGATTTTCCATCTACTTGTCCAGTAGCTCCTGGTGTCTTACCATTGTTTTCTGGTGTCTTACCATTATTTTCTGGCGTTTTACCATTATTTTCTGGTGTTTTACCTGGAGTTTCAGGATCTTTTGGATCTTTTCCACCTGGTTGGTCTGGATCTTTTGGATCTTTTCCACCTGGTTGTTCTGGATCTTTTGGATCTTTTCCACCTGGTTGTTCTGGGTCTTTTGGATCTTTTCCACCTGGTTGTTCTGGGTCTTTTGGATCTTTTCCACCTGGTTGTTCTGGATCTTTTGGATCTTTTCCACCTGGTTGTTCTGGGTCTTTTGGATCTTTTCCACCTGGTTGTTCTGGATCTTTTGGATCTTTTCCACCTGGTTGTTCTGGATCTTTTGGATCTTTTCCGCCTGGTTGGTCTGGATCTTTTGGATCTTTTCCACCTGGTTGTTCAGGGTCTTTTGGATCTTTTCCACCTGGGGTTTCTGGATCTTTTGGATCTTTTCCACCTGGGGTTTCTGGATCTTTTGGATCTTTTCCGCCTGGTGTTTCTGGATCTTTTGGATCTTTTCCGCCTGGTTGTTCTGGATCTTTTGGATCTTTTCCACCTGGTTGTTCTGGATCTTTCGGATCTTTTCCACCTGGTTGGTCTGGATCTTTTGGATCTTTTGGATCTTTTCCGCCTGGTGTTTCTGGATCTTTTGGATCCTTTGGATCTACCGGTGGGATTTCACAGACATTCTTAGTTCCAACTTTTATAATCTTCTTAACCGGTTTTTCAATTATATTTTCTTCTCTAGAAACTTCTTTACTATTTTCTATAGTTACTATTGTTTCTTTCTTACCTAGTTTACCTTCTTGAACAACTTCAGTTTTACCAGCTTCCATTTCAGGATCTTCTATGATTTCAACTTCAAAAGGAATTTCGCTTTCTACTTTAACTTTTCCATCAGTCTTGTAACCAATTTCTACAATCTTATTTGTAGGTTCAGTTCTCTTTTCAGTTACTTCAATTTTTCCTTTTTCTTTGTTGAATGTTATAGTGTACTCAACTTTTCCTTTTGAGCCTTCTTCGATGACTTTTTCTTCGCCTTCTTTAAGCTCTGGATTGTATCTGTACTCTGTATCTCCTGGAATTTCAGTTTCCTTAACAACTGGTTTAACACCAATTCTTACGACTCTGTCTTCTTTTTCTTCAATCTTTTCAGTTGATTCAGTAGTTACAAGTTTACCATCAACAAGTTTTGTAGTGATAGTTACTTTTTCTTTGCCTGGCTTACCTTCTTTTTCTATTTCTTGGAAACCAGCATCTTTTGTATCATCATAGATAATCTTTGTTTCAAATGGTATTTCTTTTTCTACAGTCTTAGTAGTTTCACCTTCAGGTTTTTTCTTACCAATTTTAACTATCTTATTAACAGGTTCTGTAGTTGTCTTGAAAGTACCTTCTTTGATTTCTTTTACTTTACCATTTTCTATAACGATAGTGTTAGTTCTTTCTTGTTCTCCTGGTTTACCTTCTTGAACAACTTTTTCTTCGCCTGGTTCTAAAGAGTCATCGTATTCTATAATTGTTTCGAAAGGAATTTCTTTCTTTTCTTTGAAGTCGTGAGTACCATCAGGTGTTCCCTTACCAACTTGGATAAGAGCGTCTTCTGGTTCTACTCTTTCTACTTTAGGATCGCCAACAACTTTAGAATCTTTGATAGTCCATGTTGTAGTTATTGTTCCAACCTTACCTGGTTTTACAATCTTATATTCACCTGGTTTAAGCTCATCTGATTCTTCTACTTTGTATCCAAATGGGATTTCTTCTGTGTGTTTTACTTCACCTTCAGTAGAATCATCACCAACAAGAATTACTGCATTCTTAGGCTCTCTAGTAGTCTTAAATTCAGATTCTTCAGTTACCTTAGAATTAACTATAGTTATAATTCTTTCTTTAAGTCCAGATTCTCCTGTTTGTTGAACTCCGTCAATTTCAGCGTACTTCCATTCACCTTTCTTAAGTGATGGGTCTTTTCTAACTTCAACTTCAAATGGAATTGTTTCAGTTTCTTTATATTGGCCGTCAGTTTTGGAACCAACTCTGATTTTTCTCTTAACAGGTTCTTTTGTTACAGTAGTTTCACCACGATTTTCTTCTCCAGCTTCACCATTTTTAATAGTTCTAGTAACCTTAGTTTCTTGTTCACCAAGTTCACCCTTTTGATCTTCAACAATTTCACCAGGTTTTAGACTTGGGTCAACTGTTACTTCTGTTTCAAATGGAATTGGATCCTTATCTACATATTCAACCGTGCCAGTATAGTCTTCACTACCAACTTCGATAATTTCCTTAACAGGTGCTTTTGTTTCTTTTGCTTCTGAAGTGCTAGTTACTTTTGAGTTTTCAATAGTAATTGTGTACTCTTCTTCACCTTCTACACCTTTTTGAACTACGTTGTATTCACCCTTCTTAAGTTTTGGATTTACTCTAACTTCTACTTCAAATGGTTTTTTACTTGTATAAGTGTGAGTTCCATCAGTTGTTCCAGGTCCAACTTCAACAATTCTCTTTACAGGAGCTTTTGTTTGTTTAGTTTCCCCTTCTACTGACTTAGTAACTTTGCCATTAACGATAGTATGGGTAACTGGTGTTTCCTTTTCACCAAGTTCGCCTTTTTGTATTTCCTTTACTTCTCCTGGTTTTAATTTCTTGTTAACTTTGTATTCTGTTTCAAATTCAACAGATTCAGTCTTTGTTGTTTTGAATTCACCTGTGAAGTCTTTATTACCAACTTTTATAACTGCATCGATTGGTTTTGTTTCTACGACTTTTGGATCTCCGTCTACTTTAGAGTTTTTGATTGTCCATGTAGTAATTCTCTCACCATTTCTACCTGGAGTTTCTATTACATATTCTCCTGCATTCAATTTAGGATCATATTCTACAGTGTATTTGAAAGGTATTTTTTCCTTGTGCTCTACCTTACCTTCAGTGTTTGCGCCTACTTTAATAATTTTCTTTTGTGGTGCTTTTGTTTGAGTATATTCGCCCACTTGAGTGTTTGTAACATTGCCATCTTGAATTGTAATAGTTGTAGTTCTAGTTTTTTCTCCAGGTATTCCTTCTTGTGTAACTTTTTGTTCACCTGGTGCTAGTTTGTCGTCAAACTCTATTTCAACTTCATAAGGAACTTCAACTTTTTCTTCAATCTTGTGTTCTCCGTCTTCAGTTCCTTCACCAACGTGGATTAAACGTTCTTGAGGCTCTTCTAATATTTTTTCTGAAGTCTTTTCTTCATCAATTACAGAGTCCTTGATAACATAAGTTACTTCTTTAGATCCCTTTTTACCTTCAGTAATAACTTTGATTTCGCCTTTATTAAGCTTTGGATCTTTTTCTACCTTAGTTTCAAAAGGAATGTCTTCTTTTTTTACATAAGTTCCATCTGTTCCTGATGCCACAAATTGGACTTCTGTTTGTCTTGTTCCCATTGGAACTTGCTTTCCATCTTCTATTTCGAAGTAGTGGGCAGTTACAGGAACGTTTAGTAATGCTCCATCAATTGACTGACCTTCCTCTGCATTTGGTACTGTAGCTGTTACTTTACCTGTCTTTTCATCTATAGTTACATTCCAAGTATTGCCCTTGTCGTCTACAAAGGTATCTGAATCTAGGGTAAACTTAGTTGGTCTTCTATTGTATGTGTCTTCTTCGTTTAGAATAATGTCAGATGTAAGCACATCTCCAGACTTACCTGCCTTTGCATTGTAGCGAGCAGTCATATTAGCTTTTTCTTTGATGACAAAGTAAGCATCTACATCTTCTGTAATATCTTCACCTGGTTTTTGCTTATCTACATAGTGAGCAATTACTGGTACTGTTAACTTTTCTCCGCCAACAAAGTCTTCAGGTTTTACAGGTTTTGCAGTGACCTCTCCTGTTTTTCCATCAATAGATACAGTCCATTTATGACCAAGATCGTCTTTAATAAACTTGTTACCTTCTTCATCAGTTTCTAAGTTGTCTGGAAGAGTATAGTGGTCTGGTTTTATCCTCTTATCATCATCTTTAACTGTGGCAGGTGAAGTTTGTTCTCTAGTTGGGTAGTTAACTTGAGTTTCATATTCCGGTTTGATGTAGGTTGACTCTTGGACTACAAAGTGGAACCAATGAGTATCTGTAGATCCGTTTGTATAGGTATATTTTATAGCTACAGCTACAAAGTCCCCTGCCTTGGCTGATGCTGGAGGAGTTATAGTAAATTTAGAAATATCATTGCCTTTAACATCTATCTTCCATTGGTCTTCTGGTGCCTTGCCTTTGTTCTCTTTTTCAATAAAATCTAGTATTAACTCTCCGGCAGCTTCTCCCCTGCTTTCTGCACCATTCATATCTGCAGCTGACTTGTCAGTTTCACCAGGGTTAGCTGGTGGAACAATTTTAACTTCAAAAGGCTCTTCTGGTTTTACAGCTGATGAGGTTACCTTTGTGGTATCATCACCGTTTCCATCTTCGAACCTTTGGTCATAGTACATAGTGTCATCAAGGTTTATCTTGAATTCACCTACTATGTTGTAGTGGTCGTAACGGGCAATACCTTGCTTGTCTATTGTTACAGATTCACCCTTGTGATTAATTACTTCTGTGCCAGCACCTGTTTCTGTGTAGGTTCCGTAGTTTTCTCCAGCTATTGCTTCAAACTCAGCTTTGGTTCTAGGACGAGCAAAGAATTTTACATCTAGACTTTGAATGTTTTTATATCCAGCTTTGCTAAAGATAGAATCTTCATTGATTACAGTCTTTCCATTAGCATCCTGCTTTAGAGCACCTTCTGGCATTTTTACTACAACCATATCATTTTCATCGATATAAGCTTTAGCACCTTGGACTACTTCCCCTGAAATTGGATTATAAACTTGACCCACTAGTCTTTCTCTAGCATTAGCATCAAGATTTTCAACCTTTATGCCAGTATTAATAGTTTGACCTTTGACAAATACTGTTTTATCATAATCTCCATTTAGATATATGAGGTTAAGCATATCATTTTCATTTGGCCATGGGTTGACTGTAAAACCAAAGGTAGCATTATTACCATGAGTAGCTTTTGGACCATTAGCATTGTCTTTTGTATAATTACTTTCCCAAGCCATCATAGTATTTTTGTTATTAATACTATTAATATATTCAAAATCTTCTTTTTCACCATAAGTGTTAAAATTCCTTAAAGTACCATTAGCACCTACATCTGTCACTGTTTTGGCTTTATAATTAACCTCTTTAAAGTCTCCTTTTTCAGAAAGCTTTTTCCCTATGTCATTGCCAGGGAGTTGTTCAATTTTTACAAGTTCGTTTCTACCAACATTAATGGAGTTTGAAAAATAAAAATCAGTATAAGTTCTTTGACCCTCATCTCTATCAAATTCTATCTCAAAACCCCAGAGAGTTTTGTCGTCGCTTGTTTCAGATGGTTCTAGAGTCTTGTATCGGAAACCATCAACAAACTCATTTTCCTTAGTAGAAGGAGAATAGCTGGCAGCTGGACCATTTCCCCTCTCCAATTGGGTATCTTTGTAGAAACCTACATTTTTTTCATTTCTAGCATAGTTAAAATCTGTTGCTTTTTGTTCTGGCACATTTGGATTATCTTGAACTTCTTTTTCCCCAGCTCTGACTGCTGCTTGTGCCTTTTCTTCAGAAATTCCAAGCTCTGTATTTGTTGCGACACTTTCTGCGTTACTTAGTGTATAAGTTTTCGCTTGTGGTGCCGATACTATTACTGCACTGGCTAATGCTGCCATGAGTAATTTTTTGTTAATTTTCAAGTTATTCTCCTCCTTAAATTATTGTAATTTCCTTGTAATTTATTTTATTTTTGAAATATACTAGTAGTTTAAAAATATTTAGTTTATTCTGATTAGATTATACTTTAAAATGAATACAAACGTCAACCAAAATCCTTTTTTCTCTTTATTTTGTCTTGATTGTTTTTATTTTATTCATTTTGTATTCAAAATGTTGTAGTATGTTATTCTTTTGTTTTAAAATGTATTTAGTGATTAATCTTATGAAATCCGATTATTGAATGCTTTGTTGTACTGGGTTATAATAAATGTATAAATTAAGAGGAGTTTTTATGGAAAATTTTTATGGTGAAGTATTTTCACGTTTACGAAAACATATCAATACGATAGAGAAGAAACAGGGTGCGTGGATGTTCACGCTGATTATTTCAGGAGTTATTAGTTTGCTTTCATTTATGTTGTGGATGAGGATAAGTCCTCCTAATTCGTCGCAGGATTTTCTGAGTTTATCCCTTCCATTGTCGTATTTTTCGAAGACTGTTATGACACCTTTTTCGTGTGTGTTGAGTTTTTGGATTGCGACTAGTTTTTTAAAAAAAGATATGGTGGCAAAGATTTCGAACGCAGAATTTTTGGCGAAGGCTAGTGTGTACACTTTGGTTACGATTGTGCTATCTTCTATGTTTAACACTAGAATTCCAGTTGTTAGTGTGATTGTGAATGTGATTTCGGGTTTTGTGTACAGCGTTGTGATGTATGACAAATTTAAGCCTTCTTTTTTGAACAAGGCTACTGTAACTGCTGCTATTGTGAAGATTGTTATGAGTGCGATTGGTTTTCTGATGGGTACAACTTTGTTGTTCTTCATCGTTGTGAATTAGTCGTGTGTTAGTTGGAAATTAATAAGGAGAGTTTTATGAAAAAATTGGTGGCTTTGATGCTTGTGTGTATGTTGAGCTTTCCTGTGGTTAGTGCTGCAGATAAGGATAGCCCAAGTAATACGCCTTCTAAAAAAGTAGAATCAAGTACAAATGAAACGAACGTAAGTAATACGAATGAACAAACTAAAAACGAGAAAAAACAGGAAGAAATCACCACTAATGAAGATGGTGTGTTCAAAAATGTGATTCACCAAAGGTTCCAAGGTGAAAACAGAGCGAAGACCGCAGTGAATGTGCAACGTCATTACTTTGCGAATACGAACAAGGTTATTCTTGTAAACGACAACGCATATCCCGATGCAATCAGTGCGACGAATGTGTCTATGGGCAAATACCCACTTTTGTACACTGGCAAGAATTCATTATCTGTTGAGACCAAATCAGCGCTTGACAAGATGTTCTTGGACGAGATTTATCTGATGGGTGGTGTGAATACTATCAGCAAAAAAGTTGAAAATAAGTTGAGAAAGAACTTTCCACACGCCAAAATCACTAGAATTATGGGAAATAACCGCTACGACACATCAGCAGAGTCTGCGAGAACACGTGCAAATACTACGAATTTGATATTTGCCGCAGGGACAAATTATGCCGATGCATTGTATGCTACAAGCCTTGCAGCACACCAAAACGCCCCAATCTTGCTTGTAAGTAACGAAGGATTATCACAATCTACGAGAAAATTTATACAATCAATCGGAAATATCGAACGCGTTACAATAGTCGGTGGAGAAATATCTGTAAATCAATCTGTGAAAAACCAAATCGAAAATCTGACTAAAAAAAGTGTCACAAGACTTGCAGGTGTGGACAGATACGAATCCAGCGTTGAAGTCGCTAAGAGAGTGAACGCAAATCCAGCGGAAGTTATCACTACAAGCGGTGAAGTGTTCGCAGATGCACTCGTGTCATCGACAGTTGCACAAAAAATTAAAGCACCAATCTTGCTTGTGAAAAAAGACGTGCTACCACTAAAAGTTAGAGAATATATGAAAGACACCAACTCCATCTACAAATTGACTACAATCGGTGGATACAACACAGTTACCAAGAACAATTACTCCACACAAGTAATATTGATATCGGGACTAGACATCGACAAGCCACTCATCGATAAACAAGGAAAAGGGCTCATCAAAGCATTCACAAAAGATTACAAAAAATACTACGTACTTCCAAACAACAAATATTACAACTCAATCAAAGAATACGACAAGCTATTCGTTTATTTGAGAGACGCGTTGGCAGAAGATTACAGACCATTGGAATAAAGTAGAAATGAATTAAAAGGGGCAATGTCCTCTTTTTTTTCATGCAAAAAATAGACGAATTGATTCGCCTATTTACTAGATTATTTAAAAGAACAAATAATTCAAAATATACACCGTAACTACCGACAGCAAAAATCCAAGCTCCGTAATTCTCGTTTTCGTTTTCTTATAAAAATCAGACGAAATCACAAAAGCTGGTCCAATCGCAGTGTACATAATTATAGATTTAATCAAAAGTTCATTATTCGTCACAGCACTCACAACGACGTATGTAAACACTGGAATTATCAGCAAATTCACAACAGTAAGCATAATGGATGTCAAATCAAACAAACTTTTCAAATCTATACTTGAAATTGCAAGTGCAAATGCGATTATAATCACAACTGAACTTGTCGATTGAATAATTTTTAGAGGAGTTATTATGTATGAGAACTTATAAATCGCACTAATACAAAAAGCTACGGAAAAGCCCATCGCCATCAAAAAGTCTGTCACATTGAAAATTCTCTTGTAAAGCATGTACACAAGATAAATCACACAAGAAATTATAATCAGATTGTTCATAATATTCTTGTCCATAACATTTTGCAAAAACGGCCTCATCACGATAATATTTGAGAAAATAAACGCAGGTTCCAACGAATCCTTGTCCTTCGTGTTGATTTGGAAAATCATCGTCATAATCTTAGACAATATCCACAAATACACAAAAAATACACCAAGTTTGATGTTGAAATTCTTATACGTAAGTTCACTCAAACTAATCGCAATATTCGCCGGAATAATTACAACGTAGTTTAATTTCGAAAAAAATGCGACAATTTGCTTTTCATTTGAAATCGTTCTGGCAAACAAAAATATAATTGCAAACACCACCAGAACACTTGTCCAGTAATTAAAATAACTCATACTATCCTCCAACTTTATTATACCATAGCATAATAGTAAATATGAGAAAAAGCAGACATGGCATTTATTGAAATAATTTATAAATAAATTTGTTGTAATTTGTTTAACACATCGTTGACATTTTGTAAACATTTTCCATGTTGCAAATCGATAAAGGGGGTATAATAGATTTAAGACCAGCTATCAAATGTCAAGAGAAAATAAAAAATAATTTATCTTGAAATTTAAGGCATGTCAAACAAGCCTAAAAATTTAGGCTTATCAAAATTGAATAACAACTAAATATTAGGTATGT
>NZ_JBRFJE010000020.1:0-32149 GCF_052932165.1 Finegoldia sp. P3-F-LR
TATATGAGGTATTAGATTCTAAATACTCTTTTACCACTTTCGTTTTGAATTCTGTACTATATTTTGCCATTAAAAAACTGACCTCCTTTAGTTAGTTTTTTGGTCTAACTTTTGGGGGTCAGTTCAATTAATCGCGCAATTTTTATTTTAAAAACTTATTCAATTGTTTTCTACAACGCTCCAAGTGTTATTAGGAATACTTCGATAAAAAGCAATGTAATATATGATTTTTGGAATTTTATCCTTGAACCAAATCCCACAATACAAAATATCGACCACATTTTTAAAATATTAACTGTAACCGCAGGATCACTTGCTTGTAGCACAACTTTTATGCTAAGAAATATACTTACTAATAATATTACGAATTTAAGTACATCTCCAAGTCGAAATAGCATATCTTTTAATTTGGTGCGGTTATTAAATATTAGCTTCCCGTCTATTACTACTGCTTTTCCTGAAAAATAATCGTGCAAATCTCCAATAAAATAAATCAAAAAATTAATAATTAGAGAAATACAAACTCCCACATTCAGACTGTTTAACACTAAGTTTGTATTTCGTGACCATAATAAATTCAAAACCAAACTAATCACAGAAATAATCAATAATATACTGATAAATGCTACAGATTTTTTTATGGAAACTGCTTGGAGAGCATTTTGCTTTTTTATAATGGATTCTAACTCCGTATCCTCCTCAGAATTATTTGCAAATACAATATACGTATTATTTTCATAAATGATCTGAGAATTAGTTTTCATGATTTGTATTTTTTCATCTATATTTTTATCCAAGCGCTTACGTAAGACACAATAAGATTGTGGGGCTTTGTTTTCATCATAGCGAAACTTCAGTATATCCAAAAAACTTCCCACTGCACCACAAAAACTATAGCCTTTTATTGATTGTTCTTCCAAATATTTAGTCAATGCTGGTGTTTCGTAGAATTGATAGTTGTTATAAGTGTTTTTAGTTACCATATTATTAACCTCTTTTAGTTTACATTGTAACTGGTACTAATTTCCCGTCTTCTAATTTTAAAATAAAATCGCTCATTTCAATTGCTTTACTTGTCAAATGATGTGTGATTGCTATTACTGTCAAATCTTTTTTCGAAAGTATGCATTCTTCAACAATATCTACACTGTGTTTATCCAATGAGGATGTCGATTCGTCTAATAAAATACAGTCGAAGTCTTCATTTAGTAGTCTTGCAATTGCTATTCGTTGTTTCTCTCCACCTGAAATAGATTTATCTTCATTTGAAATTACGGTGTCAATTCCTTTTGGTTTGGAATTAATCAAAGTATTTAATCCCAATTGTTCAATGATTGTTTTATCTACAGGTCTGTTGTCAAACAAGGATATGTTGTCTTTGATACTAGCTGTGAATATTCCAGTGTCTTGCGTTGCAAATCCTACTTTTGAATAGTAAGTTGAATCCATAATATCCAAAATATTTTTATTGTTAAGTTGGACTTCTCCTTCGGTTGCTATTTCTTGTTTTTGCAAAATCTTGAATATAGTTGATTTACCCGTTCCACTTTCTCCAATAATAATGTATTTTTTGCCTTTTTCAAATGTAAAATCCAAATTTTTCAAAACGTATTTGTCACTTGTTGGATATTTGAACGAAATATTGTTTAATTTCAAATTATTAAATTCGAATTCATCTTCTACTTCAACAGGTTTTTCTTCAGAGATGAAATTCATAACTTTGTTTTGGACTGGCTTTGCTGATTTGAAACTTGTCATTATATCTGTGAAATTTAACAACGGTCCTGTCACATAAGCCATAAGTTGACTTGATTCTATGACTTGACCAATGGTTATTCTGTCTTTAAATACTAGCCAAATTCCTACCAACATACAACCCAAATACATTGCCAATGAACTAGCAAATGATAAAACGTAAATAGTTTTGCTCAAAGTTTCCTTGGTATTTGATGCGTTACGATATTCAATGGATTTATCTTGGTTAATTTTTTGAAAAATAATTTCTCTTTTGAAAAACTTAATCAAATTGAAATTGTTAACGAATTCTTGCAAACTAGACGTGTATTCATTTCTTATATTCATAAGTTCTTCTTGTCTTTTTTCGATTAATTTTTCGAAAATAAATGGCACTGCTAGTTGCACCACGGAAAATATTATTATTGTGATTGCCATTATTATGTCGATTTTGACAAGCAAGACTAAGGATATTACGAAATTGAGAATTTCATGATATGAAGACACCATATTTTTGAAATAATCCATCTTCAAATCTTCCAAATCATTCAAAAACATCGATATATAATATCCACTATTTTGTTTGGATATTTTGATTAGAGATTCGTCTGTTATACTGTTGAACAAATCATTTCTAACATTATATATACAATTATTCGTAAGTTCTACTGTGCTTTTTCGATATAGCAAATCGGAAATACTTGCAAAAATTATGTACAACACAGAAATTAGAATTAATCTGGGCAAAAGTTGTTCTTCTCCATTAGTTCCTGCATCTGTTATAATTCTTAAAAGCCACGCCAAGCCAATATCAAATCCAACGGCAATAGGCGCTGTAAGAAGAGTTAAATAGAATAATTTTTTGTTATGAGTAATGTAATTGAACATTTTAACCTCCCCCTTTAAAATAAATATATCACTTATTTTATTATTATGCAATGTTTTTTTTGATTATACATCTGAATTATTATTTCGCACATTTTTTCTGGATTTGTGATATAATTATTTTGAGGTGAATATTATGGAAAAACATATTAAAACTTTAACACCTAACACTTTGAAAGAATCAGCTTGCAAAGGTGGTTGTGGTGAATGCCAAACTTCTTGCCAATCAGCTTGCAAAACTTCTTGCACAGTTGCTAACCAAGAATGTGAAAACGAAAATAGATAATCTTGTTTACATAATGATTGAAGACTTTTAAGTAAACAATCAGATATGCGATTATTAAATTAATGCCACTCTTTTGAGTGGTTTTCGTTTTTTATTGACTTAATTCGGAATTTTCTATAAAATAGTACGGTAGCTGAAAGGAGAATTATATGATACATAAATACAAAATGAATGGCCACAACATTGTTTTAGATGTAAACGGTGGAAGTGTCCATGTTTTTGACGACATAAGTTACGATGTACTTGATTATTACAAAGATTTAAGTGCAGATGAAATAGTAGAAAAATTAGCTCAATATCCTGAAGAATCTGTCAGAGATTCTATCAAGGAAATCGGAGAATTGGAAAAAGCGAATATGCTTTTTTCATCAGATGATTATCTTCACATTGAAGATTTCAAAAAGAGAGAACCTGTGTTAAAGGCAATGTGCCTTCACGTTGTTCACGATTGTAACTTGAAGTGCGAATATTGTTTTGCTTCACAAGGTGATTTTGGTGGACACAAAGCTTATATGACTGAAGAAGTCGGCAAGAAAGCTTTAAAATATTTGGTTGACAATAGCGGTTCAAGAAAATTCTTGGAAGTGGATTTCTTCGGTGGAGAACCTTTAATGGATTTTGAGCTTGTGAAGAAATTAGTGAAATACGGCAACGAAATAGCCGAGGAAAAAGGTAAGAAATTCAGATTTACGATAACTACTAATGGTGTTTTATTGGACGATGATAAGATAGATTTTATCAACGAAAATATGCACAACGTTGTTCTTAGTCTTGACGGTAGAAAATCTGTCAACGATAATATGAGAAAAACTTTGAATGATAAGGGCTCTTACGATTTAATCGTTCCTAAATTCCAAAAGCTTATTAAAGGAAGAAAAGGAAAATATTATTATGTTAGAGGAACTTTTACTAAGAAGAATTTGGATTTTTCAGAAGATGTAAAACACTTCAAGGATTTGGGATTTGAATTGTCAAGTATTGAACCTGTTGTAGACAGCGATTATGATGATTACGCTATTACTAAGGAAGATTTGGACACTGTTTTAGAAGAATACGAAAAGTTGGCAGTGGATTATGCAAAGGATCAAGTAAATGGTTCTAACTTTAAATTCTTCCATTTTATGGTGGATTTGACTCAAGGTCCTTGTGTTATTAAAAGAATGCAAGGTTGTGGAGCTGGCTGCGAATACGTTGCAGTTACTCCAGAAGGTGACATTTATCCTTGTCACCAATTTGTCGGCAATGAAAAATTCAAAATGGGCAATATTTTAGATGAAAATTTAACTTTACCAGAAGATATGCGTGAAGAATTTTTGAATTGTCATGTATTTACAAAAGAAGATTGCAAAAATTGTTGGTGCAAATTCTACTGTTCTGGTGGTTGCCATGCAAATGCGTACAATTTTAATAATGATATTTACAAGCCATACGAATTGGGATGTGCAATGCAAAAGAAACGTACTGAATGTGCAATTATGGTTGAAGTGGAGAAAATGTTGAATGCGTAATTTGTATGAAAATCTGATAAATAGAAAAGAAAAAGTAAGCTTTCACATGCCTGGCCATAAGGGCAAGATGTTGGAAGGAATGAACGATTTTCTTGAAAATATTTTAAAGATTGATGTAACGGAATTATCTGATACAGATGATTTGTACCATGCAAATAATATTATAGCTGAGGGCAGGAATAATCTTGCCCTTTTTTCACATGCAAAATCATCAATGTATCTTGTCAATGGTTCAACCTCTGGAATAGTCGCAAGTATAATGAGCGTATTAGATGAAAACGACAAAATTTTGGTAGAGAAAAATTGCCACAAATCCGTAATCAACGGCGTACGACTCGCTCGTGGAGAATCTGTGGATATTGACTGTGATGGAGTGTGTGAACAAGAAGTTTTGATAGAAAATTTGAAAAAAGATTCATCTATCAAAGCAGTTCTTATAACACGCCCCAATTATTATGGAATTTATCAGCCAATCGAAAAACTTGTAACTTATTGTCACGAAAATAATATCAAGATTATTGTTGACGAAGCACACGGAACGCATTTTGCATTGGAATGTTTTGACAAAAATGCAATGCAACTAGGTTGTGATATTTCTATTAATTCGTATCACAAAACGATGCCTGCATTCACACAAACTGCTGCGATTAATTTCAACTTGGAAGATGAATTGATAGATAAAACTATAAGTAATCTACAAATGATTATGACATCTTCCCCATCGTATATTTTCATGACATCAGTAGAATACGCCGTCAATTATTGCACTAAATATGAAAGCAAATACGCTGAATTAAAAGAAATAATAGATTGGTTTTATAGTGAGATTGAAGGCTTGGATTTCATAAGAAAAGCTCCTATTCAAAAAAATTGCAAGAGAGATTTTACAAGAATTGTCCTTCAATGTGACAACCCAAGCGATGTCAATGAGCATTTGATAAAAAACGGAATTTATCTAGAAATGATAGACGACAAAAATCTCGTATTGATTTCAACGATTGCAGATGAGAAAAAAGATTTTGAAATTTTGCTGGAAGCTTTTCGTTCATATGAAAAATCAGACTCTACGAAAATTTATAAAACATACGATTATTTACTGAATAAAATAATCGCCAATGATATCGTGATTTATCCACCCGGAAAAATTTTCGCTAAGAAAAATTCCACAATTAATCAAGAACAAATCGATGAGCTGAACGATTTATCATCAAAGGGCGTAAATATTTTATTAAAATAGCTTGACTTTTTTATTGTAACGGTGTATTATTGTTATAGAACAGATGAGAAAGGAGATAATATGCAATTTGATGATAATAAGCCTATCTACATTCAAATCGTAGATTATTTTAAATACAAAATAATTAGGCAAGAATTAAAGTCTTCTGATAAAATTCCTTCTGTCAGAGAAACTGCGAAAGAATTGAATGTAAATCCTAACACAGTTCAACGTGCTTATGCAGAGTTGGAAAGCTGTGGAATTACTATGAGTAAACGAGGACTTGGTTCATTTGTTGATGTAGATGAAGATAAATTAAAAGCTTTGAAAAATGATATGGCACAACAATTGATAGATGATTTCTTAAACGAAATGTATCAAATGAATATGCCAAAAGAAAAACTAATGGAACTTATAGATGAAAGGTGGAAAAAATGAGCGTACTCGAAATAAAAAATTTGTCGAAAAAATACGGCAACAAACAAGCACTTAAAGATGTATCATTTACAGCCGAAAAAGGAGAAGTCATCGGACTTCTAGGTCCAAATGGTTCTGGCAAGACAACTTTAATCAAAATTTTAGCTGGAATAATAAAAAAATACGAAGGCGAAGTTAAAATCGATTCACATAATGTTAATTACAAGACAAAAGAATTCGTAAGTTATTTGCCGGATCGTTTTTTCCTAGACCCTAACCTTACAATCGCTCAAACTCAAGCATTGTTCGAAGATTTTTATTCCGATTTTGACGGAGAAAAATTCACTAGTTTTATTGAACAAATGAGTTTGGACAAGAAAATGAAAATTAGCAATCTATCAAAAGGTATGACTGAAAAATTGAACTTGGCACTTGTGTTATCACGTCACGCTAAGCTTTTCATTATTGATGAGCCAATAGCAGGAGTTGACCCTGTAGCTCGTGAACAAATTTTGGATGCAATCATTGATAATATCGATCCTGATTCTACTCTTGTTATTACCACTCACTTGGTTAGAGATATAGAAAGAATTTTCGACAGAGTAATCATGCTCAACAAAGGTTCTGTGGAATTAAATGATAGCGTAGAAAATTTGAGATCAACTTACAACAAAGGCATTGAAGATGTGTACAAACAAATTTTTGGAGGTCACCATGCTTAAACTTTTAAAACACGATTTAAAAAACAACTTTAAACTATGTTTGATATCATTACTTGTAGGATTGTTGGGAAACAGCTTTTTATATGCATTATTTAAAAATTCAATAATCGTAAACACTCAAAGTATGGGATTTGTCGAAATGCTTTTCTTGATTTTATGTATACTTGCAGTTTTTGGAAGTTTCTTGGCATTGACTGTACAAATAGTTATGGTTTTCAGACGCGATTACTATTCCGACAGAGGATATTTGATGTTCACACTTCCTGTTAAAAGCAACGACATTTTAATGAGTAAATTATTGTTCGCTCTTATTTGGACAGTAATATTTGCAATAGCATTTTCTTTAATAAACTTTTTGGGAATGTATTTTGTTGGTGAATCGAAATTCTTAGAAATGATTAAATTGGCATTTAATAATCCGTACTTTACGATTTCTCCATTTACATTCATCATTTTGACTGTAAACTTTATTATAAGTACATTCATCAGTTACATTGTAATGTATTTCTCAATAGTTGCTACGAAATCATTGTTCCCATCAAACAAAACAGGTTACTCATGGATTATAATTATGATTGTGATTAACGTGGTTATATCTCTAATCGACCAAGAAATATTCACAAGATTCCCTTATCTAATCTCATATGTAGGTGAAGGAATCGTAAATGCTAGCGAATTAATAACTATAAAAAATTCAAATACAATTACAATGAACACATTCACAAAAATAATGGGAATACCTATTTCAAGTACTATTATTTGGATATTGACAGGACTTGGCTTATACCAAGCGTCAATAAAAATGATGGACAACTCAATAGATATTTAAACGACAAAAAGCCTCATAGTGAGGCTTTTTTTAAATTACAAATTGATATATTAGTCCTATCGTTGCGCACACGCCGATTATCTTAATGATAGAAACTTTTTTATAATACATTACAAATCCTACAAAAAATGAAATTACAGCTACAACGTTTATGTTTGTCGTATTAAATGTGCCGTTAAACACTGCCGATTCGAACAAATCGATAAATGCAATGAATATCAGTGCTGCAACTGCAGGTTTGATCCCTTTTAGTATATAATCCAAAAACTTTAATTCTTTTCCCGAGAAAATCAACTTAGACAACGGAAGTAGAATAATTAACGCCGGAAATACCAATCCAGTAGTTGCTACAACAGCGCCAAGCACGGAATATATTTTCATTCCAACAAATGTCGCGGAATTTATCGCTATTGGTCCTGGCGTCATTTGCGATATCGTAAGTACGTCTGTCAATTCTCTAAGACTGATCCATTGATTTTCATTTACTACAAAATTCGTGATAAGTGGAAGTGTTGCATATCCTCCACCAAATGCAAATAATCCAACTTTAAAAAACACCCAGAATAATTTAATCAAAATCATATTTTCCACCTACAATCTTTGAATACATTACTCCGATACAAGCACATGCAAGTAAAATTATCGCAACATTTATGTTAAATACAAATCCCATTACAAATGCTAAGATCATTATTCCAATTCCAAGTGCTCTGTCTTTTTTCAAATTTGATTTTGCCAAATCCACAACAGTTAAAAGTAATATCGCACTGATTGCTCCACTCATACTAATAAGCATCATATTGATAAATGGATTGTCGTGAATTTTGTTGTAAATCAAACTCACAATCGAAATAATAACCAAGCATGGAAGAGTAGCAGCCAATACACTTGCGATTGCCCCTTTTGTTTTATTAATCCTGTATCCCAATAAAATCGACGTGTTAATAGCCATCGCTCCTGGACAACTTTGAGCCAAGGCGATTATCTTCATCATTTCGTCGTCGTCAATTATTTTTTTGTTCTTAACAAACTCATCTCTAATTATAGGTACTATTGTGTATCCTCCACCAAATGTTACGGCATTAATTTTCAGAAGAGTTTTAAATAAATCTATGTTTTTCAAAATTATCACCTAGATAATATTATCCTATACAATAAAATTTTTTTCAAATCAAAAAACCGAATCTAAATTAATAGACTCGGTTTGAATTCTGATTATATTAAATTAGTTTGCTTTGTCGATTGATCCAAAAATTTCCATTTTTTCTTTAACTTTTGCTTTGATTGCTTCGTAGCCTGGTTTCAAAACTTTTCTTGGGTCAAATCCTTTCTTTTCTTTGTCCTTATTTTCTTCGAAATATTTTCTAGTTTCTTCTGTAAATACGATTTGACATTCAGTGTTTACATTTATTTTGGATACTCCAAGGCTGATCGCTTCTTTTATCATATCAGTTGGAATTCCTGTTCCACCATGAAGAACTAGGGGCATTTCTCCGATTTCTCCTTTGATTTCTCCAAGAGCATTGAAGTCTAATCCCTTCCAGTTTTCAGGATAAACACCATGGATATTACCAATTCCTGCTGCCAAGAAATCTATTCCTAATTCAGAAATTCTCTTGCATTCGTTTTTGTCGGCGATTTCTCCTTGACCGATTACTCCGTCTTCTTCGCCACCGATAGCTCCAACTTCTGCTTCAACGCTGATTCCTTTTGAGTGAGCAAGTTCAACTATTTCTTTTGTTTTTTCTATATTTTCATCAATTGGATATTTAGAACCATCAAACATTACTGACGTAAATCCTGCTTCGATACATTT
The DNA here is from genome assembly GCF_052932165.1 of Finegoldia sp. P3-F-LR. Taxonomy (NCBI): domain Bacteria; kingdom Bacillati; phylum Bacillota; class Tissierellia; order Tissierellales; family Peptoniphilaceae; genus Finegoldia; species Finegoldia sp. P3-F-LR. Next base: position 9,414 of record NZ_JBRFJE010000020.1, read on the forward strand.
TTTTGCTCCTTCGAATGATCCGTGGTCTAAGTGGATTGCTACAGGAACTGTTATGTTTAATTCTTCAATCATTCCTTTAACCATTCCTACAACTGTTTTGTATCCGCCCATATATTTTCCAGCGCCTTCGCTAACTCCCAAAATAACTGGTGAGTTGTTTTCTTGTGCTGTTTCCAAAATAGCTTTAGTCCATTCTAAGTTGTTGATGTTGAAATGACCTACTGCGTATTTTCCTTTTAATGCATCTTTTAACATTTTGTCTGCTGCTACTAACATAATTTCCTCCTTGAAAATTTGAAAATTTGTAAATTACATTATTATTATAACATTATTCTGCTTTTTGTTTCCACAATCCATAAATGATTGCTGAAACCAATGATCCCACTGCTACAGATAATACGAAGAACAACGCCTTGTCTACAGATTCCATAGCTGGTAAAATGAAAATTCCTCCGTGTGGTGCAGGTGATTTTACTCCAAATGCTTGTGTAAGTCCGCCTGCAATCGCACTACCGATTACAGATGACACAATCACTCTCAATGGGTCTTTTGCTGCAAAAGGAATCGCTCCTTCTGTGATAAATGATGCACCCAAAATATAATTTGTGATTGCTGATTTCTTTTCTTTTTCGTCAAATTTATTTTTAAATAAACTAGATGCTAAAGCTATTGCAAGTGGTGCAACCATTCCTCCAGCCATCGTAGCTGCCATAAAAGCACCATTACCAGTATCTGTGAATACTCCTATTGAGAAAGTGTAACTTGCTTTGTTAACAGGACCACCCATGTCCACACTCATCATCGCTCCGAGCAAAGCTCCAAGTAAGATTGAGTTTGTAGTTCCCATATTTGCCAAAAATCCGTTGATTGTTTTATTGATTACAGTAAACACTGGAGATATTACAAAAATCATACCCAAAGATGTTAATAGCAACCCAAATACTGGGAAAATCAACATTGGTTTAGTTCCTTCGAGAGATTTAGGAAGATTTCTAGTAATTTTCTTCAAGAATAAAATAACATAACCTGCTAAGAAACCACCTAACAGTCCTCCCAAAAATCCTGCACCTTGTCCAGCGATGTAACCTGCGACCATACCAGGCATCAATGCAGGTCTATCTCCAATACTCATCGCAATGTATCCAGCTAAAATCGGAATCAAAAATCCAAATGCAGCTTTTCCACCTACTGAGAATAAATTATAAATTGGCGATGTGTCAGAGAAAAATCTTTCCACTAAGAAAGATAATGCCAGTAAAATTCCACCACCGACTACAAATGGCAGCATGTGGCTAACACCATTCATAATATCTTGGTATAGTTTTGATTTCCAATTTGTCGTTTCTTCTTCAACTTCTTTTGACTCTGATTCATCTGCGTGATAAATCTTCGCTTTGCCGTCTACTATTTTTTCAATCAAATCTTTTGGATTTCTAATCGCATCGGAAACCGGACATTCAATTACATTTTTGCCATTAAAACGTGCAGTTTCTACTTTTCTATCCGCAGCTATAATAATTCCCGTAGATTTTTCGATATCATTAGCTGTTAATTTGTTCTTAACACCATCAGATCCGTTTGTTTCTACCTTTATGTCAACTCCCATTTTAGATGCTTGTTCCTTCAAAGCTTCTTCTGCCATATAAGTGTGTGCAATTCCTGTAGGACATGCAGTTACTGCTAAGACGAATGGCTTTTCTGTATAAATCGAGCTGGTTTCTACTGGTGCTACTTTCGGCTCAGATTCTTCTGCATAATCGTCAATAGTTTTGTAAACATCTTCTGGATTTTCGCTAGATTTTAATCTATCGATAAATCCTTCTTTTAATAAAAGCTTGGACAGTTTCGCCAAAGTTTCAATGTGCATTTGGTTTTGTCCTTCAGTTGCAGCAATCATGAAAAATATATAAGTATCTTCTCCATCTAATGCTTCATAATCCACGCCAGTTGTACTTCTAGCAAATACAATCGCAGGTTTATTCACTGCAGATGTTTTCGCATGAGGCATAGCAACTCCTTCTCCAAGACCTGTCGAAGATTCCAACTCTCTTTTCATAATTTCAGATCTAAATTTTAGTACATCATTAATAACATTGTTTTCGTACAATTTTTCAATCATCTCATCTATAACATCTTTTTTTGTTGTAGATTTAAGATTCAGAATCATTAGATCTTTTGAAAGCAAATCTTTAATTTCCATTATTTTCCCCCATATTTATTATTTTTAATTTGCCAAAAATTTCATTTATTTGATCCTTTCCTCCCATATCATATGAGAAAACAGTCGCAGTCGCACTAGCCACAGCCATTTTGAACATATCTTCTTCACTCATTTCATTCATATAAGCGTAGATAAATCCTGCAACCATACTATCTCCAGCGCCAACACTGTTGATAACTTCTCCTTTTACAATTGGAATGTAAAATGAATTATTTGCACTCACAAAAATCGCACCATCACTTCCCAAAGAACATATCACATGCCCTGCTTTTGGAATCATAGTCGATTTTATATACGAAATTATTTCTTCTTTTGAATTGAACTTGTCTCCGTAAATTTCTTCTAATTCTGCTTGGTTGGGTTTTAGCAGCAAAGGATTATAATCCAAGCTTTTCAATAACACATCACCAGTTGTATCCAATGTGAATCTAGTATTCGGAGATAATTTTTTTATCATCTCAATATAAATATCCTTATCCATATTCGCTGCCACAGATCCGGAAAAAGATACTATTCCACCATCAATTCCAGAAAGTTTTTCGTAGAAGTCTTCTAATTCTTCTTGAGAAATATCTGGCCCTGGTGCGTTAACTTCTGTTTCAGAATCCATTTTTAATTTTACATTAATTCTGTTGTTTCCATTAATTTTTGTAAAATCGTGGAGAATTTCCATCTCATCTAATAATTTTTCGATGTAATCTCCTGTAAATCCTCCCAAAAAACCAATATTTTGGGTTTCTACATCCAAATTATGTAGCAATTTGCTAACCATAATTCCTTTACCACCAGCGTAAAGTTCAGTAACTTTTGCTCTATTTGTTTCTCCATTTCGAAAATCATCCAATCGCATTATGTAATCAATCGAAGGATTTAATGTCACTGTATATATCATATAATCACCATATTATATATACCCATTTGACACATTAATAAAAAGATAAGACAATATATTTGGTGATAAAATGAAATACGTAAAAAATGTTACAAAAATTGGGAAATTAGACGAATTTACTCATGTAATTTTGGTTAGCAAATCTCCAAGAAGAAACGAATTATTGAAAAATATTTGTGAATTTGAAAGCACATCTACTGATATTGATGAGAGAAAAATAGAAAAACTAGCTTATGAAAAATACAAAGACCGTGAAATTATAGAAAAACTTGCACTTGTTTGCTGTGAAATATCCAAAGCAAAAATTCTTCCATTAGAATTAAAAGAAGACACGCTCTACATTTCTTCTGACACAATCGTAATCAACGACGGGAAAATTTTGAACAAGCCACAAGATTATGACGAGGCATTGGATATGCTAACATCCTATCTCGGAAAAGTTCACAAAGTTGTAACGTCTGTTTGTTTGAAATCAAAAAATTACGAAGAAATATTCTACACTTACAGTAACGTAAAATTTTCAGATAAAACAGATAAAAATATCCAATTAATCAAAGACTACATCGACGAAGGCACCGTTTACGACAAAGCTGGTGCCTACGGAATTCAAGATTTAAATCCAGTTCTTATAGAATACATCGAAGGTGATTTGAACACAATTATAGGCCTTCCTGTCAGTGAAATTAACAAAAGGATTTGCAAAAAATAAAGGAGACAAATATGCAAAATGTTTTAATTAGCGCTTGTTTATTGGGAGTTGATTGTAAATACAACGGTTCTAATAATAAACTAGACGAAGAAACTATCAATTTACTCAAAGAAAAGTACAATTTAATTCCAGTATGCCCAGAAATTATGGGTGGAATGCCAACTCCAAGAAATCCTGTTGAGATTAGTGATGGGAAAGTTTTTGATTATGACGGAGAAGAATTTACAAAAGAGTTTGAAAAAGGAAGCGAAGAAGTGGTAAAACTTGCCAAGTTATACGATGCTACAATCGCCATCTTAAAAGAAAATTCTCCATCATGTGGAACTAATTATATTTACGATGGAACTTTCAATCATCAAAAAATAAAAGGTATGGGGATTGCTGCTCACAAACTTTCAAAAGAAAATATAAAATTATTTAGCGAAGAAAATGTTAAAATATTACTGTAAAATATAAAAATATTACTATTTGTTTGATTTTTTTAATTTGATAATCATTTTTAGTTGACAAATTGAAATATCGTAGTATAATGATAATAGATATCAATTTATATCAAACAAACCCCTTGTAAGATAAAATTGTACTTAAGAATCACGGCTCCCCCTAAAGCCGTGATTTTTTTTCATGAAAAAAGCTACGCAAAATTTTTGCGTAGCTTTATGCTATATTAGTCCAAGTGCAAATTGCATTGCTATTGAAACTATAGCGATTCCAATCCAGCAACAAAATCCAAGAAGGATTGGTTTGCCACCTGTTTTTATTAATTTTACAATATCTGTTTTAAATCCAATTGCAGCCATTGCCATTACAATGAAAAATTTAGACAATTCTTTTAATGGATTAAAAACTTTCGCATCTACTCCCATTTTCAAAGCAACTGTAGTTATAATACTTGCAAGAACGAAATACAAAATAAACATAGGAAATATTTTTTTGAGTTCAACTTTTTCTGATTGTTCTTGTTTTTTAGTTCTCAAATACGACAATACCAAAGTGATTGGAATAATCGCTAATGTTCTAGTCAATTTTACAGTAACAGCTTTGTCCAATGTTTGTGTTCCCAAATTGTACAATCCATCCCAAGTTGCGGCTGCCGCTGTTACTGATGATGTATCATTTACAGCAGTTCCTGCAAATATTCCGAACGCTTCTCCAGAATGAGTGGAAAATCCAATCACGCTTCCCAACAACGGAAAAATCAAAGCCGCAATTACATTAAAGAAAAATATTACAGAAATTGCCTGTGCAACATCTTCATCATCAGCTTCTATTACTGGAGCAGTTGCTGCAATTGCTGATCCACCGCAAATTGATGATCCAACTCCCACTAATATCGCAATGTTTTTCACAATATTCATTTTCTTTGCAAGTACATAAGAAATAATTAAAGATGTGGAAATAGTTAGTATAATTATTGGCAATGATTGTTTTCCAGTTTCCATTACAACCGCCAAATTCATTCCAAATCCAAGTAAAATTACAGCATATTGCAATATTTTTTTAGATGCAAATTTCATTCCGACTTCAAATTGTGATTTGTCTTTAATAACATATCCCATAACAATCCCAACCAAAATCGCTAGAACTGCACCACCTATTACAGGGAATTTTTTGCCCAAAAAATGGCAAGGAATAGCTATTAAAAGGCAAAGCAATAATCCTTTATAATTTTTATTTAACCAATTCATAATTCCTCCAAAATTTAAATTACTTATATATTTTAACTCAAAAATTTTTCTTGTAAAGTATAAAAATAAAAAAACACCACGATAAATAATTTACCGTGATGTTTGATTTATTCTTGAACTAACAAATAGTCGCTGTCAATATTTTTAACATACAATACTTCGTCGAATTTTTCCTTTATAAATGGATTAACGTCCTTAGCACAGTATATTGATCCATTGAATCTCAAGATGAAATCTTCTAGCAAAATATTGCCAGTATTTTCGTCCAAATTTTCAAACAAATTAACTACCATGTTAAATTCAGAATCTTGATTGATTATTCTCTTATATCTGATTAAATTCTTATCTCTATCACTATATTCAGAATATCTTTGTTTTGAAGTCAATTCTTCATCGAATATTTTTAACAATGGTGGGATTTTCTTATCCGCAAAAGAATTAAACAATGTAACATTATTTCTAAAATCAGTATCGAAGATGTAACTTTCATCGTAAGTTACTAGCAGGTTTGATGACAAATCAAACTCTTCTAATGGCTCATTATTTACCAAAATCATTCCACTTTGCGGAGACAATGTCTGAATGAATGATTTGGCTAGTAAGTTTACAACTTCTTCATTATCACAAATAATTAAGTATTTTTTGTCAGTATAAAATGTGTAGTTGATCTTAACTTTAACATTTGAAGAATACAATTTCACATCTCTGAACTCAATGTCTTTTATGTGTTCTACAATTTTATCTGATTTTTCTTGATTCCCAAAAATTTCTTCCATTTCGAAAACTTTTTGCTCAGATTGCACAATCATAGATCGTTCTTTTACGATTTTTTTAATGATATGATGAAGCAACATAACTGAACTTATAAGAATGATAACTTCACCTATGCTGATTTGTGGCTGTTTAATAATATAAATCAAACTAATTATAAAATATACTCCGATGAATAATAATTTTAGATTGTATTTTGTGAGCTCTTCCTTGTCAAGTTCCGTCACTTTTTCTGATATATCTTCTATTAATTTACTGTGAACAACTTCAAGCGCTTTGTTAGCCTTTGAGTTGATGACTTTCTTGGAATTTAACATATCATCTAGAAAATACACGTATCTTTTTCTTAAATTCGATGTATTTGTTTTCTTTTCTAATATTGATTTGTCGATTCTCACATTTATCAAACTGAAAACCAACACTCCTACAGTTATAATTGACACCGGAATAAATGAAACGCAGTATCCTGTTGTAACAAAAACTGCAATCAATAGAATTGCATCAGATATCAGCTCCAATGTCGGAATAATGTAATATTCTTTTAAGTATAGCGATGTCGATGTAATGTCATTCGAAAAAGTTTTTTCTTTTTGTTGTATTTCGTAAAAGTTTTGTGAAATCACATTATGAAACAAATCTTGTTTAAACCCTTCTACAAATAAAAGTCCCATATTGTAAATCGTCCTGTCCTTGAGATAATTTATTCCAGCGAATAAAATTAACGATGCACTAATTACAATAAGTGAGAAGGTCTTATTTTGGACTTCAAATAATCTTTTCGTAAATACTATCGCCACCACCAAAAAACACGACAACAAAATTGTCAGTAAAATTTGCATTAGCAAATTGATTTTCTCTCTAAAAATGTACTTATTCATATATTCCCTCTTATAATACAAAATAGAGCTTTCGCCCTATTTTGCATTACTCATTTTCTTTTTTCTCCAATGATTTAAATACATTTCCTGCATTGTAGGAACTTCTTACGAATGGGCCACTTTCAACATGCTTAATTCCGATTGATTCTCCGTATTTTTTGTATTCTTCGAATTCTTCGGGAGTAACATATCTGTCCAACTCTGCATGTTCTAATGTAGGCATCAAATATTGTCCAATAGTAACTATATCTACTTTTAATTCGTTCAACTTATCTAACATTTGATGAACTTCTTCGTTAGTTTCTCCAAGTCCAACCATAAATCCAGATTTAGTTATAAGTCCTTTTTCTTTTGCATATCTTAAAACTTCAAAAGAATTGTCCAAGTTACCTTGTGGTCTCATTTCTTTGAAGATAGAACGAACTGTTTCAACGTTGTGATTTAATACATCTGGTCTTTCATCAAAAACAATATCTAACAATTCATGCTTTGCGTGCATATCAGGAATCAAAACTTCAACCAATGTTCCTTCGTTGTGTTTTCTAATTTCCTTGATAACATTTTTGAATTGAGTTGCACCTTCGTCTTTTAAATCGTCTCTGTCAACTGAAGTAATAACAGCGTATTTCAACCCTAATTTTTGCACAACTTTTGCAACATTTTCAGGTTCTTTTTCGTCAACTTCTCTTCCTCTTCCAGTAGTTACGTTGCAATATCTACAGTTTCTAGTACAAATATCTCCTAAAATCATAAATGTAGCTGTACGTGATTCGTAGCATTTCATTCTGTTAGGACAATTTGCTTCCTTACAAACTGTGTTCAATTCAAATCCATCTACTAAACTTTCTACTTCGTGAAGGTTTTGGCTACCTTCGATTTTTACTCTCATCCATTTTGGTTTTCTAATCAAATATATCACCTAAAAACACTTTCTCATCCATTCCAACAATGTATTCACCGATATTTACATCGTTCAAAACATTGTGGAAACCATCTATTGTCATAGTCTTTCCAACAAACATATCGCAAAATTCTGAAATATCTTTGTTCGAAAAGAAATCCCCTTCTATTTTGAAACTATCAATCAAATTATCCTTGATGTTGTAGCTATACTCCACAACTCCAAACTTGTGTTTTCTTTGATAATTTGCGGTAGTTTCTCCTTTTGAGTAAATAAATTCTTCATTTTTAAATAAATCGATGTATTTATTCACTTCTTCTTTTTCAGAATCGTTAAGCACGTATTCTTCTAAGTTATTATCTTCAATGATTCCGTTTTTAATTTTAGTGAAAAACTCATCGTATTCCATATCAATCATATCATTAATAGTCGTAATTCTGGATTCTACAGATTTGATGGCTTTTCCTTCGAATTTTATTTTTTGAGGAGTAAGTGAATGCATCATCTTTTCAACTCCAATATCGAAAAGAATTGTACCATGATGAACAACCATGCTGTTTTTCATATATTGTGCGTTGCCACTTATTTTCTTACCATCAATCAAAATATCATTTCTACCGCTGAATTCTGGATTAAGTCCCATTTTTTTCATTTGATTGATTATCATATTAGCGAAATGTTTGAAGTCATTTGCGTAGTTTTGACTTTCAATAAAAGTGTATTGCATATTTTTTTCATCAGTATATATGCATCCACCGCCAGATAACCTACGAACTAGATTAATTCCATTTTCTTCAGTGTATTTCAAGTTAACTTCTCTGTAAATGTTTTGATTTTTACCTAGTAAGATTGAATCCTTATTTCTCCACAAAATAAACACTGGAATGTTATGCTTTGCGAAAAAATATTCAACCGCAAAATTGTAATACGGATCTACGCTGTCATTATTAAAATAATATTTCATTTATCTCCTTTAAATATCGTATAAATTTAAACCTGTTTCAGAATCTTTGAATCTATCAACTTTTTCGTCTATTTTATTAATTATGATTTCACAAGTTGCTGATATGATAGCCTCGTTCAAATGTCCGCCGTGAACATTCAAATTCTCATCTGCAAATGTAATATGCATGTGCAAGTAAGGTTTGTCATTCATAGTAGATATATTTCCAAGGATGCTCGTGATTTCCATCTCTCCTGTGAAATTTTTCTTAGTGTATTCTTGTTTTTCGACACTATATAATCCCACAGTTATATTATCGCTGGCGCCAATTCCTGAAATAGAACCATTTTTTAGTTGAAGTTTTTCAACTAATTCGAATAATTTTTCTACAACGTCTTCGCCCTTTTCAATTCGGACTAAAACATTATCATAATATTCTCTATATTTCAAATCATTAACCTCCTGTAAAGTTCATACAATCTAATTATACATTTAATTTCTTTTTGTTTCAATTTTAAAAACTTGCGATTGATTTCATTTTTCCGAAAATAAAATTTTATACTATAATTTTATACTATAATAGAAGTAAGAATTAAAAGGTGGAAAATATGAAAACAAAACAAGATACAAAAACAATTGTAAAATTCAGAGCAAATGGAGATATGGGAAATTTTTACGGACTTCTCCACGGAGGAGAATTGTTCAAAATGATGGACACAATCGCAGGTGTGTGCACGAGAAGATTTTGTTCCAATAAAACATTGACAAAAGCTGTAAATAATTTGACATTTAATGCTCCAACAAAATTAGGTGAAATCATAAAAATCACAGCAATCATAGATTACGTTGGCAAAACAAGCATGGAATGTTTCGTTCGTGCAAAAGTCGAGGGAACAGATATCATAAAAGCTTCGGGATATTTCACAATGGTAAGTGTGAATGAATACGGCGAATCGGATATTGTAAATGAAACAATAGAATATGTAACAGATGAGGATAAAATGTATCGCGATTTGGCGATTGAAAGAAGGAAAATTTACAAGGAAGTAAATTTGCTTCAACAAAATTATAAGCTATGAAAAAAGAAATCAAACTTTCTGTCAGGGATTTGGTTGAATACACTGAACGAAGTGGCGACATTGACGATAGATTCAGAAATGTGTTCGACAGGGCAAAAGAAGGACAGAAAATCCACAAAATGATTCAAAAAGAATACCATATTGGATTTCTGCCAGAAGTTACTCTCAAAAACACTACCCTCTACAAATCGGTAAATTACATCGTGGAAGGTAGAGCTGACGGAATAGGAATTAAAAATGGCAAAACTTTAATAGATGAAATAAAATCGACTACGCGTGATTTGGAAGAATTGGAATACAATTCCAACAAATATCACTGGGCACAAGTAAAATGCTACGGGTATTTTTACGCTTTGGACAACGATTTGGAAGATATTGATTTGCAACTTACTTATTATCAAACTGATACCAAGAAAATAAAATTTATCAGGCAAAATTTTACTTTTGAAGAATTGAAAGAATTTTATTTTTCATTGTTAGAAAAATATTCTGTGTTCACAGAATTAATCACTCAACACATAAAGAATCGTGACGAATCCATTCAGAACTTGTCATTTCCATATCCAGCATTTAGAGCTGGTCAGAAGTATTTGAGCCAAAACGTGTATTCTGCAACCAAACAAGGTGTGGATTTGATGGTGGAAGCTGCAACTGGAATCGGCAAAACTATTTCTACGCTTTTCCCTTCAATAAAAGCTATGGGAGAAGATTTGACGGACAAGATTTTTTATTTGACTGCAAAATCTACGCTAAAAAAATCTTGTAACGACCAATTGTATTTGATGAAACAAAAAGGATTGATAATAAAATCAGTCGAAATAATCGCAAAAAACAAAGTCTGCATCAATAATGAAGTGAAATGCAATCCAAATGATTGCGAATTTGCAAAAGGTCACTACGACAGGGTCAACAAATGCATTCTGGATATGCTTGAAAACGAAGATATTATCGTGGAAGAAATCATCAAAAAATACGCATTCAAATACAGAGTTTGTCCGTTGGAGTTGGAGCTGGATTTGTCCAATTTCTGTGACATTGTAATTTGCGATTACAATTACGTTTTTGATCCGGTAGTTTATCTAAAAAGATTTTTCGAAGTTCCATATCTGAGAATGTCGCTATTGGTTGACGAAGCGCATAATTTGGTGAGTCGTGGACGTGATATGTACTCGTATTCATTGAGTTTCAATCAACTTATGGACTGTTGTGATGAGCTTGTAGACGACAAAAAAGGACTCAAAATCAACCGCAATTTGAAGAAAATCGCTCAGCAAATAAAAGATGAAGCCTTGGGAAAACCAGTCAATACTTACGAGGATTTGTCAGTTGATTTGATTGATTATTGCCTCCGTTGCAAAGAATCCATGACGAAATTCTTGGTCGAAGAAAAGGACAAACCATACTACGACAAAGTATTGGATGTGTATTTTGAAATCAATAAGTTTTTGAAAATTTCAGATTTTTACGATGATTCTTTCGTCACTTTGATAAAATCAGAAAACGATGATGTTATTTACAACATCATGTGCTTGAACACTCACAATATTTTTAAAAATCTTTTGAAAAAATGCAAATCCAACGTATTTTTCTCAGCTACTTTGTCTCCTATGACCTACTTCGCAGATGTATTGGGCTTGGAAAAATTCTACAACATAAGATTGGAATCTCCTTTCCCAAAAGAGAATTTGAAAGTAAATCACATCAACATTTCAACTAGATTCAAAGACCGCGAAGATACGAAATATAAAATCGCAGAAATCCTTCGAAAAATCAACGAAAAGCCTGGAAACAAACTCATATTCTTCCCTTCTTATTCGTACTTGGAATCTGTGTATGAGATTTGTGGCTTCGATATTTTAACACAAGAACGAACGCTGACTGATATGGAAAGATTGGAATTCTTGTCCCAATTTACAACAAACTCAAACATTATGGCGTTTTGCGTTTTGGGTGGAGTGTTCAGCGAAGGCGTGGATTTGAGTGGCGACAGATTGAACACTGTTGGAATAATTTCCGTCGGACTTCCCGGAATTAGTGTAGAAAATGATTTGATTAAAAAATATTTTGACGAAAATGGAAAAAACGGATTCGATTACGCTTATGTGTATCCAGGAATGAACAAGGTACACCAAGCTGGTGGAAGACTTATTAGAACTGACACAGATACTGGAGAATTATTTTTGATTGACGATAGGTTTGATTCATATCCTTACAAATCACTTCTTCCGAATAGCTGGAAATAATTTTTCTGAGAAAATTACAACACAATATGGTAAAATTAACTTAATCCCAATGGGAAATTTAAAAATGAAGGTGAAATTATGTCAGAACAAATAGAATTTAGATTTGATACACAATTATTAATAGCAGGAGAAAACTTATCAAGCGATACAATTAGTGAATATATTACAGAACATTTCAAAGGCGATTGTCTTTTGGTTGTAGGTGGCGATGATTTGATTAAAATTCATTTCCATACTAATGAACCTTGGCAAGTATTGGAATACGGCCAATCAATCGGAGATATTCACGATATCGTCGTAGAAAATATGCAAAGACAAGCAGACGGTCTACAAGGATAATGAAAAAAATTTTAGAGGCAAAAGTAGAATACAATGTATTTCCGAACAAGGGAATTTGCAAAATAGACGATAATTTGTATTCTATAAAGAACACAATTCAAGGACAAACAATCTCTTTTCAACGAAAAAGAAAGAAAAAGGGATTTATTGAGGGAAAACTAGTTGAAAAACTAGAAAACTCTCCTCTTGAAACTATTGAAGGTTGCCCTGTAAATGAAAGATGCGGCGGTTGTATTTATCAAAAATTAGAGTATGATGTGGAGTGCGATTTGAAGAAAAATACACTAACAGAATTGTACCAAGATATTTACGATGAAAATATCACTTTTCATCCATCGCCTATTTTACAAGGCTACAGAAACAAAATGGAATACACTTTTGGAGATAGTGTTAAAGGTGGTCCGCTTGTTTTAGGACTTCACACTAAAAACAAATTCTACGAAATTACAGACACCGTAGATTGCAATATCATTGATGAAGGCTTTAACAAAATCAGACAAGCTGTTCAAGAATATTTTCGTGACAAAAATTACGAATTTTTCAAAAAAATAAAACACACTGGACTTTTGAGACACTTCATAATCAGAAAAAGTTTTAGTGATGATGAGTACATGATTAATTTGGTAACCACAAGTGATGAGTTTGATGTGAATGATTTCGTTGAATTTGCAAAGCAAATCGACAACAGAATCGTGTCTATTTATCACACAATTAACGATAATATTTCTGATGCAGTAATTGTCGACAAATTAGAATTGTTGTACGGCAAAGAATATTTGACAGAAAAAATAAATGGCTTGGAATTTAGAATTTCTCCATTTTCATTCTTTCAGCCAAATCCAGCACAAGCAGAACAAATTTACAACAGGGCTTTGGAATTAGCTGGAGATTTGTCAGGAAAAAACGTCTACGATTTGTACTGTGGAACAGGAACCATCGCACAAATTTTTGCAAAAAAAGCTGAAAGCGTAATCGGAGTCGAAATAGTTGCTGAAGCTGTCGAAAAAGCACAAGAAAACGCAAAACTAAACGGATTGACTAACACAGAGTTCATCTGCGATGATTGCTTGAATTTTATGGAAAAAGTTGAGAAAAAAGACGTAGTAGTTCTCGACCCACCAAGAGATGGAATTCATCCAAAAGCAATCGATAGATTAATCGAAATCAATCCCGATAAATTCATCTACATTTCTTGCAATCCGATAACACAAAGAATGGACTTGGACAAATTTATCGAAAAAGGATATAAAATCAAGTCATTGGAGTTCTTCGATCAGTTTCCAAGGACTTACCACTGTGAAGCTGTTGTGCTTTTATCAAGAAAATAAGAATATAGGATATTTCTACTTTATTTAGAAATTTGGAGGAAATAATGATAAAGAAAATAGGAGTTGTGAGCTTATCAAGTGGTGTTTTGGGAGAAAGTTTCGTTGAGCATGAAATAAAAATAGGAATAGACAGATTAAATAAGCTAGGAGTTGAAATAGAGTTTTTACCTAATTCTTTGAAAGGCATTGATTTTTTAAAGAATCATCCGGAAGCTAGGGCAGATGATTTGCTGCTTGCTTTTGAAGATGACACTATTGATATGATTTTATGTGCTATTGGTGGAGAAGATACCTATAGATTAGCTCCTTATTTATTTGAAAGAGATAGATTAAAAAATATTGTTAAACAAAAACTTTTTTTAGGCTTTTCTGACTCAACAATGAATCACTTTATGTTAAATAAGTTCGGCATAAGAACATTTTATGGTCAGGCTTTCTTGCCCGATGTGTGCGAACTATCTGCTAATATGTTAGCTTATACAGAAAAATACTTTTTGGAACTTATAAAAACAGGAAAAATAAATGAGATACATCCTAGTGAAGTTTGGTATGAGGCAAGGGAAGATTTTAGCGAGAAAGCTATAGGAGTAAAAATGAAAAGTCATAGTAATACTGGTTTTGAGCTTTTAAGCGGAAATCCTATATTTAGTGGATAAATTTTAGGCGGATGCATAGAATCAATATATGATATGTTCGATAATTCTAGATTTAACGATACAGTAGAAATTTGTAGCAAATATGATTTATTTCCAACCCTTGAGGAATGGGAGAATAAGATTTTACTAATAGAAACAAGCGAAGAAAAATCAAAACCAGATTTATATAGGAAAATGATACTTACTCTAAAAGACTACGGCTTATTTGATAAATTATCAGGAATACTAGTAGGGAAACCTCAAAATGAAATCTATTATGAGGAGTATAAATCTATTTTATTAGAAGAAATTACTAATAAAGATTTACCTATTGTCTATAATATAAATATTGGACACTCAACTCCAAGATGTATAATTCCTTTTGGGGTAGAAGCAGAAGTAAATGTAAGTAAACAAACTATATCCTTTAATTATTAAACAAAATTAAGCTAAGCCATGAGCTGTTTTTTCTACTTTAGAATGATTTAGTAAATTATAAGATGTTTATTGATCGGCATATTCCCTCATACGAGGCTTTTGAAAAAAATAAATTTTATCCATACTAATCACTCAAGCCACTGTTAGAGTGTGGTATTGATGATTATGGAGAAAAATGAGCAAAAAGTAATGATATTTACTGATTTTTTAAGGCGGGAAAGATTTTTAAAAAATTTAGTGCTAAAAGTTATGAGTTTCAGAGGTGTTAATGATAATGGGTTTAAAAGATGTAAGGATTGCAGAAACTCCTATATCCAATAATAGAAAAATTATAAATACAATTGCCGTATTCTTGCTAGGAATTATTTTGGGTACTTTTTCTAAATACTTGGACTTTCGTCAATCTGAACTTCCAAGCGTGCTTATGGCAATAGACGAGATTTCAGATCTTCATAATTTTCTTGGACGTTTTGCAATTTGGGTGTTGATTGCGATGTTTATTTCTATTTACAGCAATTCAGCCCTAAGAGCAGGTGTTAATGTTTTTATATTTTTTGTTGCCATGGTTTCAAGCTACTATTTGTATTCAAATTTTATTGCTGGATTTTTTCCAAGAAGCTATGCAATGATTTGGATTGGATTTACAGTTGTTTATCCATTATTAGCTTTTGTGTGTTGGTATGCAGGTGGTAAAAGTAAGCCGGCATTTATTCTGTCGGTATCGATTTTGGCAGTCTTATTTAATATGTGCTTTGCATATGGATGGGGATATTTCGAAGCACGTTCCATTTTAGAATTGCTCGTCTTTATTCTCGGATTTGTCCTTTTGAAAAGGGACTCATTTAAGAGTTCTCTTATAATGGGAACACTTAGTATCGTTCTTGCGTTTTTATTTCATATGGCTATTCCAATTCATTTTGGATAGATAAAATACAAAATGTCCCACCACGTATGGAAAGGGTTGTTCTTAATTAAATTAAGGCATAAAGTTCGATTAAGTCTAGTTCTTACAGAAATAAAATTTGTATGCATAGAAACTATAAAGATATCTAGAGTATTTTTAATTAATCAATTATAGGACATATTCCCACATACGAGGCTTTTGAAAAATAACCAATGTTATCCATACTGACCACTCAAGCCACTGCGAAGCTGTTGTTTTGTTAGAGAAAAAGTAGAAAAACCTTAGTGCTTGAAATCAATATATTATTGATTTTGTGGATTTATTATTAAAAGCTTAGTATTTTGAAATTAGTGGTCGAAAATTTCTTTCAAATTCTTGTTTGTAGCTACATTTTGGATATTGAGTAGGTTGTGTGCATGGTATGGATGGAATTAAGGAAAATATATGAAACTAAAATTAATTAAACTAACTAAAGAGTATGAATTAAAGCTTGGTGAGATGATCGATGAATGGAAGATTGACCAAGAAATGAATAACACAAACACTTCTCCGTGGTCAATATTTAAAAATGATTACCATGATTTTGACTATTATCTAAATAACTTAGAAATAAAATCTAAAACTGAAAATAAAGTTCCAGATTCAGTTTTCTTCCTTTTAGATGAAGAAAGAGATAGGCTTTTAGGAGCTGTAAATATTCGCCACTATTTAAATGAGTCACTTTTGAAAGAAGTTGGACATATTGGAGATGGAATAAGACCCAGTGAGAGAAAAAAAGGCTATGCCACAGAAATGGTAAGACTAGCTTTGATAGAGTGTAAAAAATTGGGAATTGAAAGAGTACTCATGATTTGTGATAAAGAAAATATCGGATCAGCTAAGTCTATTATTAAAAATGGTGGAGTTCTTGAAAATGAGTTTGTAAACTCAGATGGTAATACTATCCAAAGATATTGGATTAATATAACTGATTGAAGATAAGATAAATTGTAGATTTAATCAAATTGTGATAAATCATAAAATTCGATATTAAATTAAAGGAAAAATAACATGAACACAATTACCGTAAATGAAAACATCAACCTTATTCCCTATTTTGAAAATTACGATAGTACTTTGAAATGGTACGAAGATAAGGATGTGTGCAAACAAGTCGACAACATTGATTTCGTATATGATGTTGATAGGCTTCAAAAAATGTACAATTATTTGAATACTCATGGAAATTTGTACTACATTGAATACAAAAATGAATTAGTTGGAGATATTTCCTTGACTGATGACAATGAAATAACGATAGTTGTGTGCAAAGAATTTCAAAACAAACATATCGGACGAAGTTGTGTCAAAAAGATTTTGGAATTAGCAAAAGAAAATGGATTAAAATCTGTCACTGCAAATATCTATGCTTTTAACCACCAAAGCAGAAAAATGTTTGAAGCTGTAGGTTTTAAGCAAATCGATGAAGAAATATTTGAATACAAATTTTAAGCGACTAATCAGCCGCTTTTTTTGTTGCAAAAATTTACTAAACTATTATAAAACTTTTTAACTCATTATTAAATTGATATTTTTAATGCAACATCGTAATATACAATATCGTAATATGCAATATCGTAATATTGCATTGTATGATATTGTATTCTTGATTTAATTACCGTAATTTATTTGATTTGTGGTATCATTAATGTATAATAGAAAACTTTTAATGGAGATTGTGATGAATAATAGAGAATCAATTATAAAATTGTGGTTTAAAATGTGGCTGGAGCAAAAAGACTTTGGAATAGATAACATTTTCGCTGATAATGTTGTCTACACAGAATGTTGGGGTCCAAGGTACTCAGATAAAAAAACTATAAAGTTATGGTTTGATGAATGGAATACTCGAGTGAAGGTTCTAAAATGGGATATTTTACAAATATTTCATCATGAAAACCAATCAGTCGTTCAGTGGATTTTTGAATGTAAAATGAGTAATGGTGACTTTTCAAGCTTTGAAGGAATTTCGCTTATTTTATGGAATGATTCAGACAAAATTATTGAACTAAAAGAATTTCAATGTGATATCAACAATTACAATCCTTATGAAAATGGAAAAACACCTAAATTCAGGAATGATTTCTAATAGACATAAAAATCACCCCAAAGTTTTGTAGACTTTGGGGTTTCGTTTATCCATTTATGTTTTTCAATTCTTTTACCATATCTAATTTTGATATTTTTATTTTTTGCAATACTTGAATAGTCGCGAAAATTATTACGCTGTACAAAACAGATTTCAAATACATTTCAATTGGAATATCTGCAATTATATACGCGTCAAACTTCGACATTGAAATCAGAATAATGAATTTAATTATTTTATCAATCAAAGGAATCATAATTAATTGCAACACTACAAGAATTACAAATATTGCGTTCACGTAAATGCTAGTGATTTCAGTGTCACTATATCCAAAAATTTTGAGATAAGATATATTAAGTTTTGATTTGTCGATGATAATATTAGAAATGATGATTGTCATTACTAGATAAAATCCAACTCCAATATACAACAACATATCAAAAACTACTCCAAAGCCATCCAAAAAATGCTCCATAAACTTGGTCATTTCACCTTTATTTATTTCTGTTAATAAATTGGAATTAGAAATATCTAGTTTGTTATCTGATTGATATGCATTAAAATATTCGTTATTCTTTCCTATTAAACTGTTCAAATTTTCTCTTTTGGTAAATATTTGGTATAAATTATTACCAGGATCTTCTCCTTTTATCTCTAATTCTAGGATTTTGTTGTCGTATGGCTCCGTAATTTTGATTGTGTCGTGTATTTTGTAAGAAAATCTTTCTAAAAATCCTTTTGAAACTATTACCTCATCTGTTTTTAATTCGTGCAATTTGTTTATTTTGTACTGTGAATTATTGTCTAATCCATAAATCTGAACTTTCTTGTTGCCTTTGTTAGCTAACTCAACATTCAAAATTGTGGATTTGTCAGCTTGAACATTTGGTTGTTCCGTTCTAATGAAATATGTGTAATTGTATTTCATGGTATCTTTCAAGTTTTGAGAATATGTTTCGAAAATTGGTTTAACGGACAATCCAAATATTAATACTATATTTGCCAAGAAAACTCCGAAAATCAATGCTACAAGGTTGAATTTATTATCCAAAAGCACTCTTGTTTTGAATTTGTTCATTAAATCGAATTTGGTTAATTTCAGCCTAGATTTTCTGGCTTCTTTTTTGAAATTTCCCCTCAAAAATTCTAATGGAGTCGCTCTTAATTTGAACGATATCACTAAGAAATTAATTATAATGTAAATCGCCAACGGAACTATACAAGTAATCAAAAATGACCTCATGCTAATTACTGGTTTAAACTTTGGCAAATCAAAGCTTTGGTAATAAAGTGCAACGTATCTTTTGTATGCATAAGAATACGACACAATATTTCCTATAATTGCTGCAAATAATGTCATAATCACTGGCGTTATCATGTAATTTTTCAACAATTCTGTTTTGGTGTATCCAGAAGCTAGTAGTGTTCCAATTACGGATGATTCTTTTTCCATCAAACTTTTAACTTGAACCGCACTTACAAAAGCAAGTGCTACGAATAAGATTATCATAAAAGTTGTCATTGTTGGAACGTCTCCGTCCATATCATCAATTAAGTAAGTTATACAGTGATTATCGAATCGAGTAACTGCATCGATAACTGTATTTTCAGTCATAGCAATCTTCACTAAATCTTTTAGTTTGTCTGATGCTTCTGTTTTCGACAAAGTATCTCTTGTATGATAAGAGTAAGTATATTTGATTGGCACATTTTTGAATAATTTAAATCCATCTTCATTAAACAGACATGTTCCGTAATATCCAGTGTCCATCACAAGATCATCTCTGTTTCTAAGAATTGATGAGTAGTCAGGAAGAGAAATAACACCTGTAACTTTGAACTTATTGTTATTCAAATTTATCCAATCTTGTACTTTGATATTGTTAGCTCGTGCATAATTTCCAGAAATTGCAACCTCGTCATTCTTATTTGCAAGTCTTCCTTCTAAAATTTGTGCAATATTTATCTCTTTTCGATTGACAAAAGCTTTGAGTTTTTTGTCGCCGATATGTGAAATCTCGATATTAAAATTTTCATATATATCTACTTTTTCTTTTTCAAGTTTGGTCTTTAATTTCTTGGATATTGGATAAATTGTTGTAAATTGTCCATCTTCCACTTTTCCTTTGTTAATTTGCTCATAGTAAAGTGCTTTCGCTGAATCTTGTGAAGTAAAAAATGATGACGCAAACACCACCACAAAAACCATCGCCAAAATAATCGGCAAGAATTTCCCAGGATTTTTAACTATTTGTCTTCCTATCCTTTTGTTAATTGGATTTTTCATTACCAACTCACCTCGTCTGCCGAGATTTTTTCTGTATTATTTACGATAGTTTTGATAGATCCATTGTGAATGGATAGTATAACATCGCACATTTTGGAAATTTGTGTGTTGTGCGTGGCGATAATTACAGTTGATCCATAAAGCTTGTTTAATTTCTCGATCAATATTAAAACGTCTTTTGCACTTTCGTAATCCAACGCTCCAGTTGGTTCATCGCAGATCAATAATTTTGGTCTTTTTATTATCGCTCTTCCAATCGATGTTCTTTGAGCTTGACCTCCTGATATTTCGTTAGGATATTTGTACATGTGCTCTCTTAACCCCAAATCATCGATAAGTCCCTCAATATCTATCGGATTCTCAGATAAATATTTTCCAACTTCAATATTTTCCAAAACATTTAAATTGCTAACCAAATTATAAAACTGGAATACAAATCCAACATAATTTCTCCTGTACTTTTCAAGCTGCTTTTTATTGATAGAGTCAAGTTTATTGTCGAAGACATCTACAATTCCTTCATCTATTGTTTCAATTCCTCCCAATATATTTAATAAAGTTGACTTGCCTGAACCAGAAGGTCCCAAAACGCACACTATTTGTCCATCATTTATTTCCAAATCAATTCCTTTAAGTACTTCTAACGAATCTTCACCAGAGCTATAACTTTTATGCAAATTATTAACTTTTATCATTGTGCCCCTCCTATCAATAATGATTATCTTTATTGATATTATATCACTTTTGCAGTTTATTGGACTAAAAAAAATTTATAAAATTATCACTCATATCAAAAATACTTTTTGAAATTTTTGATTTTGCTGTTTTATAATAATTATTTTCATGTGCTTCGTTATTAAATTTCTGATTTATGGTATTATTATTGTATGACAGAAATCTTTTAAGGGAAAATAATATATGTTAATAGAAGCAACTTTACAAGATATAGAAAATTATTTTGATTTTTCATATAATTTATCACAAGATTTGACAACTTCAGCATTCCCAACTTATTTGGATGGTATCAAAACTAAAAATGATTTTTACAAATCAGCATATTCATCATTTTCAAAATCAAATTCAAAAATACTCTTATTTATAAATAATGATGAAGTGTTAGGTTGGATTGATTATTATTGGATTGAACAAGACCATTATTTAGGCTTTAATGTATTTAATATTCAAAATAATCAACAAGAAGCTATTGAAGAATTTATTGAATATTCAAAATCCAGATATCCAAACTATACTATTTATTTTGGTTTTCCTTCAGATAACACACTAAGTATTGAGTATTTAAAAAGCATAGATTCTGAAAAAATTGACGAAAACTACGTATACACTTTAAGTTTTGAAAAATATTCTCCTTTAGAATGTGATGGAGATATAGTTAGTGTTAATATTGAGAATTGGAATGATTTTCGAAATTTACATGATAACACAAGTGATATATACTGGAATTCCGATAGGCTTTTTAACGCTTTAAATTCAAAGTCAAATAAGAAATGGAATATTTTTTTATATTACGAAAAAAATATTTTAAAAGGATGTATTTATTTTGTGTACACGCCTTTACTTATGGAAATCTTCGGGATTGATTATAAGGATGATTTTGACGGAAATATAATGCGAAATTTATTGATTAAATGCTTGAATATATCAAAGTTAGATAATCAAAAACATACTACATTTTTTGTTGAAGAAAAGGAAAGAAAAATAGTTGAAAGTGTTGGTTTTAATTTCATAACGAAGTATGAATTGTATACTATTAGTTTAACCGATTAAATGTATAATTTTAAGGAGGGTTTTTATGCTTGAGTTTTTGAAAAAGGGAGTTTTTAGTGGAACTGATGAGTTTTTAGAGCAAAATAGTAAATTGATTTTGAAAACTTCAGAAAAAACATTCGACTCTCCCCTATTCGATATAGTTTTAGATGAGATAGACAAGATTTCAGAAGATGCGCTTAGAAATTACAAGGAAGTGAGATCTGGTAAGAAGACTTACTTTTTCTCTTTGGAATTTGTGGGCGAAAGTTTCATTCAAGCGACTTTCATCCCTGATGCTTACGAATGTATCTATCATATTGAATATATGAAAGATATCACTGATAGTTTGGTGAAGTGTGTCGATGACGTGAGTGTCGAAGACACAAAGGATTTGTTCAAGGACTTTTATGATGAAAAGCCTTTGAGTGATGATTTTGATTGGGAAGATATGAATATTTAAGACCAGCTATCAAATGTCAAGAGAAAATAAAAAATAATTTATCTTGAAATTTAAGGCATGTCAAACAAGCCTAAAAAATTAGGCTTAGAAAAATTTAATAAGAATTACACAACAACTAAATATTA